>JAKFXV010000133.1 GCA_021731205.1 Nocardioides sp.
GTGTCGTGCTCGGGTCGTACGACGTGATGGCAGCCGACCTGCGCCAGGATCCGGGCGTGTGGGGCCGAGATCGCTTTGGCCCAGACGTCGCGGATCCCGAAACCCTGCAACACCGAGCACGTCAGAATTGACGCCTCGAGGTTGTGACCGATGCCCACCACGGCCCGAGTGAACTCGTCGACCGAGAGTTGTCGCATGGCCTCTTCGTCGGTGGAGTCGGCGACCACGGCGTGAGTGAGCACGCCCGCGAGCTTCTGGACAACCTGTTCGTCGGTGTCGATACCGAGCACTTCGGTGCCGCTCGCTTCGAGCTCGAGTGCAAGGGACTCGCCAAAACGGCCGAGCCCGATCACCACAACCGCGTCCTGCCGGAACCTAGCCAATCAGGGGCCGCCCTTCGGGAAGTTGATAGAAGTGTTGCCGCTCGCGCAACGCTAGCGCCGACACCATCGTCACCGGTCCGATCCGGCCCACGAACATCAGCACCACCACCAGCACTTGGGCCGGCGCCCCGAGCGTCCCGGTGACACCGGCGCTCAATCCGACCGTGCCGAACGCCGACGTCACCTCGAACAGTGCCCGGTTGAGGTCGAGTGGTTCGAGCATCATCAGCAACATCGTGGACCCGACCACCAGCCCGGTCGCCACCAACCCCACCGCGAGGGCTTGACGCTGGGCCCGCGGTTCGATCCGGCGGTCGGCCACTTCCACATCTCGCGTGCCGCGGACCTCGGCCACGATGATGAACAGGAGCAGGAAGAACGTCGTGACCTTGATGCCGCCTGCAGTGCTCGCCGATCCGCCGCCGATGAACATCAGCGTCGAGGTCAAGAACAAGGTCGGCTCCCGCATCTGGCTGTAGTCCAAGGAGTTGAATCCACCGCTGCGCGGCTGAGCAGACCCGGTGAAGGCGGCCAGCAGCCTGCTGCCGTTGTCGAGACCACCGAGAGTCGCGGGGTTCGTCCACTCCAGGACGAGGAACCCGACGAATCCAACGGTGAGGAGCACTGCGGTTCCGGCGATCGTGATCTTGGTGTGCAACGAGAACATGCGGGGACTCACTCGCTTGCGTAGCTCAAGGAGCACCGGGAATCCGATGCCTCCGAGGATCACCGCCACATTGATCGCCGAGCAGACCCAGAAGTCCGACACGAACGACATCAGGCTGTCGGAGTAGAGGGAGAAGCCGGCTCCGTTGAATGCTGAGACGGCATGGAAGACCCCGAGGTAGATCGAGCGCCCGAACGACTCGTCGTATGCCGTGCTCAGCCGCGCTGCGATCACCCCCGCGACGGCGACCTCGATGACCAGACTGACCCGGAGGATGCCGAGCACGAGTTCGCGAATGTCGCCGAGGCGGACAACGTTGTTCTCGCCGGCGGCGTTGAGCCGGCTCCGCAGGCCCAGCCGATTGGAGATCAGCAGCGCAAGCAGCGATGCCAGGGTCATGATTCCGAGCCCGCCCACCTGCATCAGCACCAAGATGACGCCTTGCCCGAAGCCGCTCCAGTACGACGGCACGTCGACGGTGCTCAGGCCCGTCACACACAGCGCGCTCGTGGCGGTGAACAGGGCTTCGAGGAAGCCGGCACCACCGTCGCCGGCGCGTGCGACGGGAAGCGCGAGCAGTCCTGTGCCCGCGGCGACTCCGGTGGCGAAGAACGCTGCGATGACCTGGGCCGGATGACGAAACCCTCGTCGTGCACCCGGGTTGGGTGAGCCGCTCACGCCTCGAGCTCCGGCCCTGTGCGCCGCGGGAACACGGTGTCGAAGGCGGCATTGACCGCGGCGCCGACCAGTAGCGCCAGCGCGAGAATGTAGAGCCACAACAGGACCGCGATCGGAGCCGAGAGTGGGCCGTAGATAGACGACGACTCGGCTGCGGTCACCGTCAGCACCCAGCGCAGGATGTAGGAACCCACGATCCAGGTCACCAGCGAGAACGCCGCCCCGGGCAGATTGAACGTCCAGTGGGTCCGCACCGGCACCGACACGTGGTAGAGCGTTGCGAGGAAGCAGATCGAGCCGACGAGCACCATCGGCCAGTAGAAGGACTCCAGCAGGTCCAGGCGCTCGGGAATGATCCGGGCGACCAACGAGGGTCCGGCCACGATCAGCGGGATCGTCACGACGCCGACCAGCATGCCCAAGACGTACATCGAGAACGACAACGCTCGGGTGCGCACGATGCCCCGATGGCCGCCGAGCCCGTGCATGATCGTGATGGTGTCGACGAACACGTTCAGGGCGCGCGAGCCCGACCACAAAGCGAGGATGAAGCCGATCGAGATCACATCGAACCGGCCGCCCGCCAGCACCTCATCGATGGTGGGTTCGATGACACGCGCGACCGCCGTCTCGGTGAGCACGCGGCGGGCGATGTCGAGCACCGCTTCGCGGACGTCGGTGATCTGTGCCTGCGGGAACTCGCTGGTGACGTAGCCGATCGAGCCGGCCAGCGCGAAGACCAGCGGTGGCATCGACAGCAGGGCGAAGAACGCAGCCTCTGCGGCCAGGCCGGTAACGCGATAGCGCATGCACGCGCCGACTGTCGTGACCACGACACGCCAGGTCTGGTCGCGACCCCGGGCGATCAGCGATCGCTCGTTCGCCACCATGGTCACACGGTAATGGCTCACGGGAGAGACCGATGTCGTCACCTGAGTCCCGGATGCGAGAGACTCGTCTCGGCGATGCGGCCCCCGCCGCCGTCAACACGTCAGCCTCAGGAAATTAGCGAAACTGAAAGGGACGCATTCATGCGTAAGTACGCCGTTGAGTTCATCGGCACGTTCTTCTTGGTCACGACCATCGTCTGCGCCGTCAACACCAGCGGCGCGCTGGCCCCGATCGGCATCGGCGCGGTGCTGATGACGATGGTGTACGCCGGAGGTCACATCTCGGGCGCTCACTACAACCCCGCCGTCTCGGTCGCCGCCTTCGTGCGCGGTCGCCTGCCTGCCGCCGAGCTCGGCCCCTACATCGGTGCTCAGCTGGCGGGTGCCGCCGCAGCGGGCCTGATCGCCGGGCAGTTCCTCGTCGAAACCAGCGTCAACGACGCGTACTCCGGCAAGGCCCTGGGCGTCGCCCTCGTGGCGGAGTTCTTGTTCACCTTCGCGCTCGGCTGGGTCGTGCTCAACGTCGCCACCTCCAAGGACCACGACGGCAACGGCTTCTACGGCCTGGCGATCGGCTTCACGGTCATGGCCGGCGCGTTCGCCGTCGGCGGTCTCAGTGGCGGTGCTTTCAACCCGGCCGTCGGCCTGGGCATCAGCGTCGGTGGCATGTCGGCCTGGGCCAACATCTGGATCTACTTCCTGGCCCCGATCGCCGGTGGCGCAGCCGCCGGTTTCGCGTTCAAGGCGCTCAACCCGGACGACGAGTAGTCAGCTGAGCTCGAGCCCCGGGTAGAGGGGGTTCTTGTCCAGCAACTCCGCGCTGGCCGCACGGATCCGATCGGCAACGCCGTCGGCCAGCGCGTAGGTCGCCTTGGAGGGCGCCCCGGCGGAGGTCACTCCTGGCTGGGTGTTGCGCAAGACGTCCACCATCAACTCGGCGACCCGGTCGAACTCCTCGTGCCCGAATCCCCTCGTGGTGAGGGCCGGCGTCCCGATCCGGATGCCGGAGGTGTACCACGCGCCATTGGGGTCGGCCGGCACGGAGTTGCGGTTGGTCACCACCCCCGCGTCGAGCAGCGCCGACTCCGCCTGTCGTCCGGTGAGCCCGAACCCGGAGACGTCGACCAGCACGATGTGGTTGTCGGTGCCTCCGGTCACCAGGGTCGCGCCTCGGGACAGGAAACCCTCGGCCAGCGACTTGGCGTTGTCGGCGACCTGTTGGGCGTAGGTCCGGAATCCCGGCTGACGGGCCTCGGCCAGCGCGACCGCCTTAGCGGCCATCATGTGCGACAGCGGGCCCCCCAAGACCATCGGGCAGCCGCGGTCGACCGAGGGGGCATACTCCTCGGTCGCCAGCACCATGCCGCCACGCGGCCCGCGCAAAGACTTGTGGGTGGTCGTCGTCACCACATGGGCGTGCGGAACCGGGTCTTCGTCACCGGTGAACACCTTGCCCGCCACCAGGCCCGCGAAGTGGGCCATGTCCACCATCAAGGTGGCGCCCACCTCGTCGGCGATCTCGCGCATCGTGGCGAAGTTCACCCGACGTGGGTACGCCGAGTAGCCGGCAACCAGGATCAGCGGACGGAACTCGCGAGCCTTGGCGGCCACCAAGTCGTAGTCGAGAAGCCCGGTGCTCGGGTCGGTGCCGTATTGCTGCTGGTGGAACATCTTCCCGCTGATGTTGGGGCGGAAGCCGTGGGTCAGGTGTCCCCCGGCGTCCAGTGACATGCCGAGTAGTCGCTGGTTCCCGAGACGACCACGCAACTGCTCCCAGTCGGAGTCGCTCAGCTCGTTGACGTTCTTGGCGCCTAGTTCAGCCAGCGCTGGGCTCTCGATCCGGTGGGCCAGAATCGACCAGAACGCGACCAGGTTGGCGTCGATGCCCGAGTGTGGCTGGACATAGGCGTACGGCGCGCCGAACAGCTCACGGGCATGCTCGGCGGCCACGGACTCGACGATGTCGACGTTCTGGCAGCCGGCATAGAAGCGATGCCCGATCGTGCCCTCGGCGTACTTATCGCTGAACCACGAACCCATGGTGAGCAGCACCGCAGGCGAGGCATAGTTCTCCGACGCGATCAGCTTGAGTGATCCGCGCTGGTCGATCAGCTCCTGGCGGGTGGCCTCGGCGATCCTCGGCTCGATCGCCTCGATCACCTCGAGTGCCTGGCGATAGGAACTGCTGATCTTGCCTGCGGAGAGCGCGTCGGTCATGCGCCACAGATTAGTGCATTCCATATGACGGACACGCATCTCATTGCATGAGATTCCAGTTTGTGAACACGGTGTCCGCTCAGTGAGACTATCGGCTATGTCCGCTGCCGAGCTCGCAGTTCGAGCGCAACCGCGCGCTCTCTCGCTTGGCTCGGGGACCAGCGCTCCTACGCACACCTTCCTCGTGGTACGACGCCACGTGGACTACGGGCGTACGCGCAGCATGTTGTGTTGGCACGCCTGACCGAATCGGCCCCGAACTCACGGGTCCGAGCCCAGACCATCCAGTCCCGGGCGCCGGTCGCAGGCCAACCCGATCGCCTCAACGTCGCGGCATCGGAATCCGGCGAATCGAGCGTCACCCAGCCGAAGGATCCTCCGAGGTGAACGACTCTCCCCCAGCAGCGCCGAGCGAGCGCACTCCCCGCCCTCGTCCCAAGCGCGGCGAAGGCCAGTGGGCATTGGGCTACCGCGAACCGCTGAACCCCAACGAACAGTTCAAGAAGGACAACGGGCCTCTCAACGTGCGCGCCCGGATCGAGACCATCTACGCTCACCGCGGCTTCGCGGCGATCGACCCCAATGACCTGCGCGGCCGGATGCGCTGGTGGGGGCTCTACACCCAGCGGGCGCCGGGCTTCGATGGCGGCAAGACCGCCACCTTGGAGCCGTGGGAGCTCGACGACGAGTTCTTCATGATGCGGATCCGCACCGACGGGAAACTGCTTGGCGTCGAGCAACTAGCGGCCCTGGGCGAGGTCTCCACGACGTACGCCCGCGGCACTGCCGACGTCACCGATCGCAACAACATCCAGTTGCACTGGGTGCGCATCGAGGACGTGCCGGCGATCTGGGACCGACTCGAAGGTGTCGGGCTCGACACCCAGGAAGCCTGCGGTGACGCGCCCCGGCCGTTCTTGGGCTCACCCGTGGCCGGCGTCGCCAAGGACGAGATCATCGACGGATCCGCAGCGCTGGACGAGATCAAGCGACGCTTCATCGGCGACCCGGCGTTCGCCAACCTGCCCCGCAAGTTCAAGACGTCGCTGACCGGGCACCCGAGCCACGACACGGCCCCCGAGGTCAACGACGTGTCGTTCGTGGGGACCGTGCACCCGGAGCATGGTCCCGGCTTCGACCTCTGGGTCGGGGGCGGGCTGTCCACCAATCCGATGCTCGCCCAGAAGCTGGGCGTCTGGATCCCGATCGACGAGGTCGCCGACGCCTGGGAAGGCGTCGCCTCGATCTTCCGCGACTACGGCTACCGCAGGCTCCGCTCGCGCGCACGGTTGAAGTTCCTGGTGGCTGACTGGGGAGTCGAGAAGTTCCGCGAGGTGCTGGAGACCGAATACCTCCATCGGACGCTGATCGACTGCCCCTCACCGCCGGTCCCCGTCCGGCAGGGTGACCACATCGGCGTGCACGAACAGAAGGACGGCCGCTTCTACATCGGCGCCGCGCCCATCGTCGGTCGGGTCGACGGAGCTGTGCTCACCGGGCTCGGCGACCTGGTCCGCGACTTCGGGGCGGACGGCGTACGCCTCACGGCGTACCAGAAGCTCGTCGTGCTCGGGGTCGACGGCTCAGACGTCGACGCGGTGACCGCTCGACTGGAGTCGATCGGTCTGACCGCCTTTCCCTCCAACTGGCGACGCAACACGATGGCGTGCACCGGCATCGAGTACTGCAAGCTCGCGATCGTCGATACCAAGGACCGAGCGAAGGCGCTGGTCGCCGAGCTCGAGCAGACCTTTCCGGACCTGGACGTGCCGATCAGCGTCAACGTCAACGGCTGCCCCAATGCATGCGCACGAACCCAGGTGGCCGACATCGGGCTGAAGGGCCAGCTCGTGTTGGACTCGCAGGGCAACCAGGTCGAGGGCTTCCAGGTCCACTTGGGCGGGGGCCTGGCGCTCGGCGCCAACTTCGGCCGCAAGTTGCGAGCGCACAAGGTCACCAGCGCCGAACTGGGCTCCTACATCACCGCAGTCGTATCGGCCTACCTCGCCGGACGCAGCGACGGTGAGTCATTC
>JAKFXV010000134.1 GCA_021731205.1 Nocardioides sp.
CCGCACCACAGCGGGTCGATGGCTGTGATCCGGTCGATCGTCAGCTGCTCGCGCGAGCCGACGCGCACGGCGCCGGAGACCGGTTCGATGTCGAGGACGTAGCGGGGCTGGCCGTCATCTGCCGGAACCCCCAGCCGCAGTCCCTTGCGCTGACCGATCGTGAAGGCGTAGGTGCCGTCGTGCGAACCGAGCACCTCGCCGGTCGCGTCGTCGATGATCTCTCCGCCGTGGTTGGGCGCCCGGTCACCCAGCTTCTCGCGCAGCCAACCCGCTGTGTCACCGTCGGCCACGAAGCAGATGTCGTGGCTGTCCGGCTTATCGGCCACCAGCAGTCCTCGTCGTTCCGCTTCAGCACGGATCTCGGGCTTGGTGGCATCTCCCAGCGGGAACATGGAGTGCGCCAGCTGATCTTGGGTCAGCACTCCCAACACATACGACTGGTCCTTGGCGTGATCAGCTGCCCGATGTAGTTCGATCTGGCCATCAGCACCAGACCGTAGCGACGCGTAGTGTCCGGTTGCCACGGCCTCGAAGCCCAGGCCGAGAGCCCGGTCGAGTACGGCCGCGAACTTGATCTTCTCGTTGCAACGTAGGCACGGATTGGGCGTGCGGCCGGCGGCGTACTCATCGAGGAAGTTCTCGACGACATCGGCGTGGAAGCGTTCGGAGAGGTCCCAGACGTAGAACGGAATGCCGATCACGTCCGCCGCTCGGCGCGCGTCGTTGGCGTCCTCGATGGTGCAACAGCCCCGCGCGCCGCTGCGGTAGGACTGCGGGTTTCGCGACAACGCGAGATGGATGCCCGTGACGTCGTGACCGGCCTCGTGGGCGCGAGCCGCGGCCACCGCCGAGTCGACACCTCCAGACATGGCAGCCAGCACCCGCAACCGGGTGGACGTCATCGCCAGCTCACGCTCTGGTACGCCGCGTGGAGGCGCGGGCCCGCTCGACCACGGGACCGATCGCGGAGACCAACGCATCGACGTCGGCCATCGTGGAGGTATGGCCCAGTGAGAAACGCAGCGACGCTCGCGCGAACTCCTCGCTGCACCCCATGGCCAGCAGCACGTGCGAGGGCTGAGGCACACCGGCCGAGCATGCCGAACCCGTCGAGCACTCGATGCCCTTCGCGTCGAGCAACATCAACAGCGAGTCGCCTTCGCAGCCGGGGAACTTCAAGTGCGCGTTGCCCGGCAGCCGCTCCACGGGATGGCCGTTGTAGATCGCGTCCGGGACCTGTTCCTGGACCCGGCGAACCAGGTCGTCGCGCAGCACCGAGAGTCGCGCAGCGTGCGTCTGCTGATGCGCCACGGAGTGCTCGACGGCAGCGGCGAGGCCGGCGATCGCCGGGCTGTCGATCGTCCCGCTGCGGATCTCGCGCTCCTGACCACCACCGTGCAGCAGCGGCGTCACCTCGACCTCGCGTCGTACGACGAGAGCGCCGATGCCGAACGGGCCGCCCACCTTGTGGCCGGCGAGCGCGAGCGCGTCGACGCCCGAGGCCTGGAAGTCGACCGGCACGGCGCCGACGGCTTGTACGGCGTCGGTGTGCACCGGGATCCCGTGTGTCGCCGCGATCGCCACGACATCGTCGATGGGCTGCAGCGTGCCCACCTCGTTGTTGGCCCACATCACGCTGATCAAAGCCACCGACTCGGGGTCGGCTTCGACGCTCGCCTTGAGCGCGTCGACATCGAGTCGTCCGAAGTGATCGACCGGCAGCATCTCGATCTCGGCGCCGGCGCCGTGCTCGAGCCACTCCAGTGGGTCCAGCACCGCGTGGTGTTCGACCGCCGTGGTCAACACTCGGTTTCGTCGCGGATCGGCGGCCCGGCGCGACCAGTAGATGCCCTTGATCGCGAGGTTGTCGGCCTCCGTGCCACCGGAGGTGAAGATCACCTCCCCCGGACGGCAGTTCAGGGCGTGGGCCACCTGCTCACGGGACTCCTCGACGATGCGTCGAGCGGCGCGCCCCGAGGCATGCAGCGAGTTGGGGTTGCCGACACCGCCGAACTGAGCCGACATCGCCTCGATCGCGACCGGCAGCATCGGAGTGGTCGCGGCGTGGTCCAGATAGACCGAGCGGGCCGGCGCGACGGAAGGCGAAGGAGCGGACATGGCTGTCCCAGGGTACGCGGCCTCCCCTTTCCCCCGCGAACTTCGCGCCATGGGACCCAACCGCCCTGGGACGTCATACGAAGTGGTCGCCATGGCGACCACTTCGTATGACGTTGCGGAAGGGGGGGTGGTCAGAGGACGACGAGGTCGTCGCGATGCACGACCTCGCGCTCGTACGCCGCCCCGAGCGCGTGCTTGAGCTCCTGCGAGGTGCGCCCGAGCAAGGCGGGCAGTTCCGCCGCGTCGAAGTTGACCAACCCTCGCGCGATCGGAACACCGTCGGTGGTGACGAGATCGACGGGGTCTCCGGCCTCGAAGGCCCCGGCGCAGCCGGTGATGCCGGCGGCGAGCAGGGACGCTCCTCGCTCGACCACCGCCCGGACCGCCCCCGCGTCGAGAGTGAGCGAGCCCTTGGGCTCGGTGGCGTGCGCCAGCCAGAGCAATCGGGTCGGTCGCCGCTGGCCGGTGACCCGAAACAGCGTGCCGACAGGTTCGCCCTCCAGCGCCTCGAAAGCGCGCTCCGCATGCGCCAGCACCACCGGGATGCCGGCTCCCGTAGCGATCTTGGCCGCCTCCACCTTGGTGAGCATCCCGCCCGATCCGACCCCGGCCGAGCCCGTCTTGCCGATGGTCAGGGCCGCCAGTTCGCCGTTCGCGTCCACCTCGGAGATGAGTACGGCGTCCGGCTTGGCCGGGTCTCGATCGTACAAACCCTCGACATCGGACAGGAGCACCAACAAGTCGGCACGCACCAGGTGCGCCACGAGCGCGGCCAGCCGGTCGTTGTCGCCGAACCGGATCTCGGTGGTGGCGACGGTGTCGTTCTCGTTCACGATGGGCAGGACGCCGAGTTCCAACAGTTTGGCGAACGTCTGAAAGGCGTTGCGGTAGTGCGAGCGCCGGGTCACGTCGTCGACCGTGAGCAGGACCTGGCCGGCGATGATCCCGTGGCGCGCCAACTCCTCGGTGTAGCGATGCACCAAGATCCCCTGGCCCACCGATGCCGCCGCCTGCTGCGGCGCGAGCGCCCGCGGACGTCGTCTCAGGCCCAGTGGCGCCAATCCGGCCGCGATCGCCCCGGACGAGACGAGCACGATCTCGGAGCCGCGCTCCCGAGCGGCGGCGAGGACGTCGACCAACGCCCGGACTCGTGCCTCGTCAAGGCCGCCCTGAGCGGTGGTGAGGGACGACGAGCCCACCTTGACCACGACCCGCTTCGCGGCCGCGACGTCGCGGCGGAGCGTTGCAGCGCTCATCAATCGGCCTCCACGTAGTCGGGGTCGTCGCTCGACCCGATCTCATAGGACATCGGACCGAATGACGGCCGCCCATCGGTGGCAGGCTCGCCGAGCCGCTCCCGATCCAGTCGCCGGGCGACGTCTGCCCGCGTCTCGGTCTCGGCCCGGTCGTCCATCGCGTCATCGATCGCTCGACGGCGGCGGGCGGCAGGACGCTCCTCGGTGAACCGGTGATCCTCGCCGCGTCGCCCGAGCATCTCCGCTCCAGTGTCCACCCCGGGTTTGAAGTCGAACACCACTGCATTGTCGGGATGGCCGATGAGTACGGCGTCCCCCTCTTCGGCACCCATCGCGATCAGCCGGGCTTCGACGCCGAGCCGGTTCAACCGATCGGCCAGGAAGCCCACGGCCTCGTCGTTGCTGAAGTCGGTCTGTCGGATCCATCGCTCCGGCTTGGCGCCGCGGACCCGCCAACCGTCGGAGGTCGCCTCGACGGAGAAGTCGTCGCTGCCGTCCGCCGAGGGCGGATGCAGAACGATCCGGGTGATCGTCACCTCGGGGCGGGCCGCCCGCGCCGAGGCAACGACCTCGGCCATGGCGAAGGTCAGCTCACGCAGGCCGGCACCCGAGGCCGCCGAGACGGCGAAGACCGGTAGCCCGCGCCCGCGCAGCTCGTCGATCACCATGTCGGCGATGTCGCTGCCGTCGGGCACATCCACCTTGTTCAGCGCAACCAGCCGCGGACGGTCGGCCAGTCCGCCGTACGACGCCAACTCGGCCTCGATGACGTCGAGGTCGCCGACGGGGTTGCGACCCGGCTCCATGGTCGCGGTGTCGATGACGTGGACGATGGCGGCGCAGCGCTCGATGTGTCGCAAGAAGTCGTGGCCCAGACCACGGCCAAGGCTTGCGCCTTCGATCAACCCGGGCACGTCGGCGACCGTGAACACCAGGTCACCGGCCCGCACCACGCCAAGATTGGGAACCAGGGTCGTGAAGGGATAGTCCGCGATCTTGGGGCGGGCCCGTGAGATCGCGGCGATGAGCGAGGACTTCCCCGCCGAGGGGAACCCGACCAGTCCGATGTCGGCGACGACCTTGAGCTCGAGCCCGATCTGGAGTTCGTCGCCCGGTTCGCCCAACAACGCGAATCCCGGCGCTTTGCGCTTGGACGAGGCGAGGGCGGCGTTGCCCAGGCCGCCGCGACCACCTTGGGCGACGACCAACTCGGTGCCTGCTCCCAGCAGGTCGGCCAGCCGGTTGCCGTCCTTGTCCGTCACCACCGTGCCGTCGGGCACGGGCAGCACCAGGTCAGCACCGTGGGAGCCGTTGCGATGCCCGCCGGCCCCGTGACCGCCGTTCTCGCCACGACGATGCGGGCTGTGGTGGTAGTCGATGAGGGTCGTAACGTCGGGATCGACCCTCAAGATCACCGATCCGCCGGGACCGCCGTTGCCACCGTCAGGACCCCCGAGGGGCTTGAACTTCTCGCGGTGCACCGATGCGACCCCATGGCCGCCGCGGCCGGCTGTGACATGCAGGGTGACGCGGTCGACGAATGTGGGGACGGCCATGGCCTCTTCCCTTCGTGACGCCTTGCCTCGATGACCGATGATCGGTCGGTTGGTGACCCAAGGTCACCCGGAGCTCAGCTGCGGGTCACTCGCTCGGGACGATATTGATGACCCGACGCCCGCGGCGGGTGCCGAACTCGACGGCTCCTGCGACCAGCGCGAACAGCGTGTCGTCACCGCCGCGGCCGACGCCGGAACCCGGGTGGAAGTGAGTGCCTCGCTGACGCACGATGATCTCGCCTGCGTTGACGACCTGTCCCCCGAACCGCTTCACGCCGAGGCGCTGGGAGTTGGAGTCGCGACCGTTCTTGGTCGAGGCCGCACCCTTCTTGTGTGCCATGAGAATTCCTTCGCGCGTCTGGTGGGTCGAATGATTGGTGAGGTGGTCAGAGAGAGATCTCGGTGACCTTGACCTGGGTGTACTTCTGGCGGTGACCCTGACGCTTCTTGTAGCCGGTCTTGTTCTTGTACTTCTGGATGACGATCTTGGGGCCCTTGGTCGCCCCGAGGACCTCTGCAGTCACCGAGGCCTTGCCGAGACCGGTGGCGGTCACGGACTCGCCGTCGACCACCATGACCACGGGCAGGGTCAGCGTGGACCCGACCGCGGAATCGGTCTTGTCGATCTCGATGACGTCGCCAACGACGACCTTCTGCTGCTTGCTGCCACTGCGCACGATCGCGTACACCGCGACTCACTCTCCTCGTTGGCTGATGAAACGTGGGCCCGAAGTAGAGGACCCGAAAACTATGCTGGGACGGACTGCTGACCGCTGATCCACGGGCTAGGCGCGCTGGACGCGCCAAGGATCAATACTACGGATCGCCCACCGAGACGGCAAAACGCGATGGCCGTGAGTGGGTCCGTGGGATCAGCGCTTGCGGGACCCTTTCCGCTTGATCGGGACATGCTCGATCTGGGCCGCTTGCGGATCAGAGTCCTGGTCCGAGCCAACCGCTGGGGCGGCGTCGCTGGTCACGGCCTCCTCCGGCGGACCCGCAGGCCGGCTGGCCGCCCGCCTGCGAGTGCGTACGACGACAGTGGGCGCGGCGGGCTCGGACGCCTCGACTGACTCTGGTGCCACCAAGACCTCGGTTGTCTCGACCGTCTCGATGGCCTCGGGTAGTTCCACGATGTCCGGCAATTCGATGACCTCAGCCACCTCGTCCACCTCGTCGGGTTCTGGGGTCGTGTCGGGGCCCGTGTCCGGGCGGGCGACGGCAGCAACGTCACGCGGACTCGGAGCGGCCGGCTTAGCTGCCGCAGCGTCGTCGCCGGCTCCCCGGCCCCGACCACGCGAACGCCGCCCCGATCGACGCTCCTCGTCGGCAGCACCCTTGGGGGGCACGGGCGCGTCGCGCACGAGCACCCCGCGACCCTGGCAGTGCTCACACGTCTCGCTGAACGCCTCCAGCAGGCCGGTGCCGATCCGCTTGCGGGTCATCTGCACCAGACCCAACGAGGTCACCTCGGCGACCTGGTGCCTGGTTCGATCCCGGCCGAGGCATTCTGCGAGCCGGCGCAGGACCAGATCACGGTTGGACTCCAAGACCATGTCGATGAAGTCGATGACGATGATCCCGCCGATGTCGCGCAACCGGAGTTGGCGGACGATCTCGTCGGCTGCCTCGAGGTTGTTGCGTGTCACGGTCTCTTCGAGGTTGCCGCCCGAACCGGTGAACTTGCCGGTGTTGACGTCGACCACCGTCATGGCTTCGGTGCGATCGATCACCAGCGAGCCACCCGAAGGCAGCCACACCTTGCGATCCAGGCCCTTCGCGATCTGCTCGTCCACGCGGTACGCCGTGAAGGCGTCGGCGCCGCTCGTCGGCTCGAAGCGCTGCAATCGCGGCTCCAGATCGGGCGCCACGTGGGCGACGTACCCCTGGACGGTGTCCCAGGCGTCGTCCCCCTCGATCACGAGGGTGGAGAAG
>JAKFXV010000297.1 GCA_021731205.1 Nocardioides sp.
CCACCGACCATGCTCGCGCCGACCAACGCCGCCTCCTCGGCAAAACCTTGCGCGAAGTCGAGCGCCCACTGGGCCGGCAGTTCGCCGGGCGCGGCAAACCCGATGGTCAAGGTGTGCGCGCGCCCACCCATCGCGTTGATGTCCGAGAGGTTGGCGGCCGCCGCACGCCGGCCGACGTCCTCGGCGTCAAGCCAGTCCCGCCGGAAGTGCCGTCCCTCCACCAACATGTCGGTCGACACGACGGCATGCCCGGTGCGGACCCGCACGATGGCGGCATCGTCGCCGGGGCCGACCACGACGTGATCGCCCTGCCCGAACAGGGGGCGCAGCGCATCGATCAGCGCGAACTCCCCCACGTCGGCGAGCGTCGCACCGCGGACGAACGGAGTGCCGGTCATGGCCTCATCCCACCAGAGCCGCCCGCCCGACGCCGATGACACGCCCTACCCGACCCCCGGTCGGGCACGGTAGGTTGACACGCGCAAACCACCCGGACAACGAGGGGGCCATCATGGTCGTCCAGGCCTACATCCTGATCCAGACCGACGTCGGCAAGGCGTCCCAGGTCGCCAAGGCGATCGCCCAGGTCAAGGGTGTGACCCTGTCCGAGGACGTGACCGGGCCGTACGACGTGATCGTGCGCGCCGAAGCTCGCAACGTCGACGACCTCGGCAAGCTCGTGGTGGCCAAGCTCCAGTCGATCGAGGGGATCACGCGCACGCTCACGTGCCCGGTCGTGCATATCTGAGCGACAACAATTGACGTCTCACGAACCGGGATAGTCCTGTTTGTTCGAACAATTGTTCGATATCATCGTCGTATGTCCTATCGACTCGGCACCCCAACCCCGGCTCGGCGCCGCTGGCGCCTCGCCGATGAGCCCGAGTCCGCTCGGGAGATCCTGGCCACCGCCAAGGCGTTGCGCGAGGCAGCGAACGCCGCCGAGGCGGGTCTGCTCCAGATGGCCTGCGAGTGGGCCGATTTCCACCCGGTCCTCGAAGAGGGCCACGAGGCCTACGAGGACCCCTATCTGCCTGAGGTCCACATGCGGTCCACGGCCGCCTTCGCCCTCAATATCGGCCTCTCGGACTCGGCCGGCACTCACCTGATCCACCAGGCGCTCCAGCTGCGACACCGCCTCCCACGCATCTGGGCCAGGGTCCAGCGAGGGCAGGTTCCCCCGTGGCGCGCCCGCCGAGTCGCCGAGATGACCATCGGGCTCGAGCCCGAGATCGTCTCCTTCCTCGATCACCAGCTGGTGGAGGTCGCACACAAGGTGGGTCCGATCACCATCGACCGGCTCATCGAGGAGGCCCGCCTGCGCTTCTTCCCGGTCGAGACCGAGCTGCATCGGCAGCAGGTGGCCGAGACCCCCGAGGTGCGGCTCTTCGAGGTGAACCACGCGAAGGGCACTGCCGCGATGGAGATCAAGGCCGAGCTCAAGGACCTGCTGGACTTCGACAAGACGCTGAGCGACATCGCTGCCGCGCTGGCCGATCACGGCAGCGACGAGACCCTCGACGTACGACGCGCACGGGCCATCGGCGTGCTGGCCGACCCGCAACAAGCGGCCGACCTCCTCAACGGCGATGGCAAGGCGCTCAAGCGGATCTCACCCCGCAAGCGCCTCCAGCTCGTCGTCCACCTGACGCCTGAGGCTTTGGAGGCCGAGCACGCGGTCGGCCGGATCGACCACCACGGCCAATGGCCGACACTGCTCCACCAGGTCGCGACGTGGTGTGGTCGTCCGGACTCGGCGATCACCCTCACCCCCGTGGTCGATCCGGCCACGAGCATCGCCGTCACGCAATACGAAGTCCCCGATCGGCTCAAGGATCAAGTCGCCTACCGCGATCTCACCTGCGTGTTCCCCCATTGCAACCGGCACGCGCGGCTGTCCGATCACGACCACATCGAGCCGTATCGGGACGACGGCGGAGGCGGGCCGACCGAGACGGACAACCTTGCGGCGCTGTGTCGCCGCCATCACCGGATCAAGACCGCCGGCGCTTGGCGATACCGCCGACTCAGCGCCCGGTCGTACCTCTGGACCAGCCCGCACGGCCAGCTCTACCTGCGCGATCACATCGGCAGCATCGAGCTACAGCCCGGACAGGGCCGTTCCATCGCACCCGCGTCGGCAGTCGGCTGACCCAGCACGTCATCATGGGCCATGCCTGTCCGCTGGCTGCTCCCTCTCTTCGCGCTACTGCCTGCGTTGTCGGCCTGCGCGGCCGAGCCGGTGACGGTCAGCGCACCCGAGCTCAGCGTGAGCGACCAGGCGGCGTGTGCGGCGCTCCTCGGCGATCTTCCCGACCGACTGGCAGGCGAGGACCGGCGCGAGGTCACGCCCACCGGCGCGGGAGCCGCCTGGGGAGACCCGGCCATGACAGTGACCTGTGGCGGCGAGATGCCTCCCGAGTTCACCGACGACTCCGGGTGCGAGGAAATCGCCGGCGTTGGTTGGTTCGTGCCCGATGCACAACTCACAGACCAATCGGTCGCGGCAACGATCACGACGATCGGTTTCGACCCGATCGTCACGGTCGTACTCCCGGTCGAGAGGCGCACAGATTCGGCCGGAGTGCTCACCGACCTGGCCGGACCGATCAAGCAACACCTCAACCAGACAGCGTCGTGCCTCTGACTCAGCGCAGGCCCGTGCCGCGGCGCAGCGCCAGCTGCACGAGCCGGTCGATGAGCGTCGGATAGTCGACCCCGGTGGCCGCCCACATCCGCGGGAACATCGACACCGGGGTGAAGCCCGGCATCGTGTTGATCTCGTTGATCAACAACCTCCCGTCGGGCAGCACGAAGAAGTCGACCCGCGCCAAGCCCTCACACCCGACCGCTTCGAACGCGCCCACCGAGAGCTCCTGGACCTGCCGCGCGAGAGCCGGATCGATGTCGGCCGGGACGTCGAGCCGGGTGTGCTCGCCGGGGAGGTACTTCGCCGCAAAGTCGTAGAACTCATGATCGCCACCGACCCGGATCTCGGCGGGGACGCTGGTCTCCGGCCGACCGTCCAGGGCCTGGAGTACGCCGCACTCGACCTCGCGCGCATCAGCGGCAGCGACCTCGACGAGCACCTTCGGATCATGCTCGAGCGCCGCGTCGATCGCCACCGCAAGTTGATCGACGCCCGACACCTTCGAGATGCCGATGCTGGAGCCACCCCGAGCCGGCTTGGCGAAAACCGGATAGCCCAGCGCTGCGACACGCGCCTCGCACTCGTCTGGGTCCCGTTCCCAGTCGGTTCGAGTCACGACCTCCCAGGCCAGCACCGGCAGCCCGGCCGAGGCCAAGACGAGCTTCATGTACGCCTTGTCCATGCTCACCGCGGAGGCCAGCACTCCGGCGCCGACGTACCTCAGCCCGGCCATCTCGAAGAGCCCCTGCACCGTGCCGTCCTCGCCGAGCGGTCCGTGCAGCAGCGGGAACGCCACGTCGACAGCGCCCATCGGGTGTGCCCCGTGGTCGCCGTCGCCCACCACGAGCGTCGTGCCCTCCGCTCCCCATGTGATCGTGATCGGCGGGCGATCGCCGTCCACGCCGGGCAGGGAGTCGGCGTCGTGGATCGCGAATCGCTCGGGATCGGCTTCCTCGAGCACCCAGCGCCCGTCGGTCGTGATGCCGATGGGTACGACGTCGTACCGGTCCGGGTCGATGGCCGCCAACACGCTCCCGGCGGTGACGCAGGAGATCGCGTGCTCACTGGACTGTCCCCCGAAGACGACCGCAACCCGGGGTTTGCGAGCGCCGGCGGTGCCTTCGGCGGGGGCTTGCGTGTCAGTCATCGGGGCTGACCCTACCGGCCCGACCTGCCGTGACGACCTAGACTCCGGCCCATGTCAGATCAGCCCCGCGGTGCCGTACCCGAGCAAGAGCAGGAACTACATCGGGACACCGTCGCGGTGCGCGCCGGGAGGCCTCCGCACGCCGCCGACCAGCCGTTGAACGTCCCGATCACGATGGCGTCTACCTACGTCGCGGGCGGCGAGTTGGAGTACGGCCGCTACGCCAATCCGACGTGGACCGCGTTCGAGGAGGCGCTGGGAGCCTTGGAGGGTGGCCGGTGCCTGGCGTACGCCTCCGGCATGGCTGCGGTGGGTGCCCTACTCGACCTGGTGGCGCTCGGCGAGAAGGTGGTCGCCCCACGGCATGCCTACAACGGGGTGACCACTCAACTGAACCTGCTGGCCTCACGCGAGCGGCTGGTTGCGACGCTGGTCGACATCACCGACACCGCGGCCGTGGTCGCGGCTTGCGAGGACGCCGCCATCGTGTGGATCGAGTCGCCGACCAATCCCGCGATGGAGGTCGCCGACCTGCCGACGATCATCGCGGCGGCGCACGCTGCGGGCGCCACGGTGGTGGTGGACAACACCTTCGCCACGCCGCTGCTGCAGCTACCGCTCGCGCTGGGCGCCGACATCGTGCTGCATTCCGCGACCAAGTTCATCGGCGGTCACGCCGATCTGGTGATGGGCGCGATGGTCACGACCTCCGACGAGGTGTACGACGCGCTCAAACGCAGCCGTGACCTGACCGGGGCAGTCCCCGGATCCTTCGAGACGTGGCTCGCGCTGCGCGGCCTGCGGACGCTGCCGCTGCGGGTCGAACGTGCTCAGGCCAACGCCGCCGAGCTCGCGACGCGGCTGGCCGACCATCCGGCGATCGACGAGGTCCGCTATCCGGGTTTCGGCGGCGTGCTGTCCGTCGTACTCCCGAGCGCGGAGACCGCCGAACGGCTGGTGCGCGGCACCAGCCTCTGGATCAACGCCACCAGCCTCGGCGGTGTCGAGTCGACCTTCGAGCGCCGGCGCCGCTGGGCCAACGAACCGGCCACCATTCCCGAAGGCCTGGTCCGGCTCGCCGTCGGCATCGAGAACGTCGACGACCTGTGGCGGGATTTGAGCCAGGCGCTGGACAGGGATTGAGCTAGTCGGTCTCGTCCTTGGTGGCGCGGTCGATGAAGCTCTCCATCATCTCCGGAGCGGTCATGGTGCCGGCGACCACGGCGGCGACGTGTTCGGCAATAGGGGCGTAGACGCCCGTGCGCTCAGCGAGGGCCAGCAGGGACGCGCTGGACTTGGCGCCCTCGGCGACCTGCCGGGTGGAGCCGAAGATCTGCTCGGTGGTCTCACCACGGCCCAGGCGCTCGCCGAAGGTTCGGTTGCGGGAGAGCGGCGATGAGCAGGTCGCGACCAGGTCGCCAAGGCCGGCGAGCCCCATCAGCGTCATCGGATTCGCGCCGAGCGCCATGGCGAGCCGGGCGGTCTCGGCGAGCCCGCGGGTGATCACGGACGCGGTGGTGTTGTCGCCGAAGCCGAGCCCGACCGCCATACCGACCGAGATCGCGACGACGTTCTTGTAGGCACCGCCGAGCTCGCAGCCGAGCACATCGGTGCTGCTGTAGGGCCGGAAGGTCCGGGTGTGGAGCATCGTCCGCAGCCGCCGCGCGACATCCTCGTCAGCGCAGGCGACGACGGATGCGGCCGGCTCTCGCCGGGCGATCTCGTGGGACAGGTTGGGGCCGCTGACCACGGCGATCCGGTCGGCGTCGGCGCCGGTGAGCTCCTCGATCACCTCGCTCATCCGCTTCAGCGATCCGAGCTCCACACCCTTCATCAACGAGACCAGGACCGCGTGCTGCGGCAGCGCCGGCGCCCAGTCCACGAGGTTCTCGCGCAGCGTCTGCGAGGGTACGGCGAGCACCACGACGTCGGCGCCCGCAGCGGCCGCCTCGGCGTCATGAGTCGCCGAGATCGATGCGGGCAGCGCGATCCCCGGCAGGTAGTCGGGGTTCTCATGGGTCGCGTTGATCGCGGCGCACAGCTCGTCGCGGCGGCCCCACAGGCGTACCTCGTGGCCGGCATCGGCGAGGATCATCGAGAACGCCGTACCCCACGAACCAGCTCCGAACACCGCCACCGTGGCGGCGTCGCGAGGGGCGGGCGCTGAGGTCATCGATCCTCCGGTCGGTTCGGGTTTCCGGTGAGCCTGACGCCGGCCCGACGCGGGTCGAAGCGCACCGCCGGTGCGCTCTCGCCCCGGATCTCGGCGACAAGCTCGGTCAATGCTCCCATCACCCGTTCCGTCGCGACCGCCAACACCTCGGTCGTGCGCGGCAGATCGCGCAGATCGGCGAGTTCGACCGGGTCACCCACCTTGAAGACCACCCGTTTGCGCGGCAGCAACCGCAACTTCCGTGAGTACGGCGGCAGCACCGCCTGGGCTCCCCAGCCACCCACCGGGATCAGCGGGCAACCGGTCTCGAGCGCGATCCGCACGGCCCCGGTGCGTCCGGTCATCGGCCAGAGGTCGGGATCACGGGTGATCGTGCCCTCGGGGTAGACCACCACGCACTCCCCCGCCTCGACAGCCCGGACGGCCGCGTCGAATGCGCCGACCGCGTTGGGCGAGAACCGTTGCACCGGGATCTGTCCGGCCGCCCGGAGGAACCGGCCGATCCAGCGGTGACGGAAGAGCTCCGCCTTGCCGAGGTACCGCGGCACCCGGCCCTGCTCGTAGATCAGGTGTGCCGACAGCAGCGGGTCGAGGAACGAGATGTGGTTGAAGGCCAGCACACACCCGCCCGTGGCCGGGATCTTCTCCGCGCCGATCCAGCTGCGGGAGGAGATCACCAGCAGCACCGGACGCAGCACGGTCGCCGCGATCGCGACCGATAGACCGCCGGAGCCGGGCCAATGGGGTCGTCGCACCGTGACAGGATTC
>JAKFXV010000168.1 GCA_021731205.1 Nocardioides sp.
GAGACAGGCGTCGGCGAAGACGATGTTGGCGCTCTTGCCGCCGAGCTCGAGGGTCACCCGCTTCACCTGCTCGGCGCAGCCGGCCATGATCTGCTTGCCCACCTCGGTGGACCCCGTGAAGCAGATCTTGCGCACCAGCGGGTGGGTCACGAACCGCTGCCCGACCACCGAGCCCTGCCCCGGCAGCACGGTGAGCACCCCTTCCGGCAGCCCCGCCTCGCGCCCCAGCTCGGCGATCCGCATCGCGGTCAAGGGGGTGATCTCGGCCGGCTTGAGCACCACCGTGTTCCCGGCCGCCAGTGCGGGTGCGAAGCCCCACCCGGCGATCGGCATCGGGAAGTTCCACGAAACGATCACGCCGACCACCCCCAGCGGCTCGCGCAACGTCACGTCCAGGCCGCCCGCCACCGGGATCTGCCGGCCGAACAGCCGCTCGGGCGCCGCAGAGTAGTAGTTCAGGCAGTCACGGACGTTCCCCGCCTCCCAGCGCGCGTTGCCGATCGGGTGGCCGGAGTTCTCCACCTCCAGCCGGGCCAGCTCCTCGATGTGGGCGTCGACCACGGCTGCGAAGGCGCGCAGCAGCCGCGCCCGCTCGCCCGGCGCCACCCGGCGCCACGACGCGAACGCCTCGTGCGCGCGCTCGATCGCCGCGTCGGTCTCCTCGGCCGACGTCGAGGCGACCTCGCGCAACGGCGTACCCGTTGCGGGGTTGACCAGTGTGGTCACCATCGGCCCAGTTGACATCGGCCCAGTTGACATTGGCCCAGTTGACATCGGCCAGTCACATCCGCTCGAAGCTGCGCTCGAGCTCCCAGTCGGTCACAGCGGCGTCGAACGCCGCCAGCTCGACGTCGGCCATGTTGGCGTAGTGGTCCACGACCTCGTCGCCGAACGCCGCCCGCGCCACACCAGACCCGGCGAAGAGGTCCCGGGCCTCGCGGAGCGTCCGTGGCACGTGCGGCTTGTCGGAGTCATAGGCGTTGCCGACCAGCTGCTCCTCCAGCGGCAGGCCGCTCTCGATGCCGTGCAGCCCGCCGGCCAGCATGGCGGCCAGCGCGAGATAGGGGTTCACATCGCCGCCCGGCACCCGGTTCTCCATCCGGGCGCTGGGGCCATGGCCGACCAGGCGGACGGCGCAGGTCCGGTTGTCCAGGCCCCAGGCGACGGCGGTGGGCGCGAACGACGCTGCAGCGAAGCGCTTGTAGGAGTTGACGTTGGGTGCATAGAGCAGCGTGAACTCGCGCATCGTCGCCAGCACCCCGGCGATGAACCGGTCGTACATCGGCGTGCGCCCGCCGTCGTCCCAGAACACGACATCGCCGTTCGCGCCACGCAGAGACAGGTGGATGTGGCAGGAGTTGCCCTCGCGCTCGTTGTACTTCGCCATGAACGTGATCGACTGGCCGCGCTGGGCCGCGATCTCCTTCGCGGCGGTCTTGTAGACGCTGTGGTTGTCCGCGGTCGTGAGCGCGTCGGCGTAGAGGAAGCCGATCTCCTGCTGCCCGAGGTTGCACTCGCCCTTGGCGCCCTCGACGTCCAGCCCGGCGGCGTACATGTGGTTGCGGATGTCACGCAGCAGCGGCTCGGCCCGGCTCGTCCCGAGGATGGAGTAGTCGATGTTGTACTGGCTGACCGGGGTGAGGCTCCGCCAGCGCAGCCGCCCCGCATCTTCGTACGACGTGTCGAAGGCGATGAACTCCAGCTCGGTCCCAGCCAGCGCCACCAGGTCGCGCTCGGCCACCCGGTCGAGTTGGTGTTTGAGGATCGTGCGCGGTGACTGCAGCACGGGGGAGTGGTCGAGCCAGACCAGGTCGCACTGCACCATCGCGGTCTTGGGGTGGTGGGTGAGCAGCCGCAGCGTCGCCCAGTCGGGCGCGAACTCGAAGTCTCCGTAGCCGCGCTCCCAGGAGGCGATCGCGTAGCCGCCGACGGTGTTCATGTCGATGTCGACCGCGAGCAGGTAGTTACACCCCTCGGTGCCGTGGGCGAGCGCCACGTCGAGGAAGTAGCGCGCGTGCAGCCGCTTGCCCTGCAGCCGACCCTGCATGTCGGTGAACGCCATGATCACCGTGTCGACGGCGTCTTCGTGGATCAGCACTCGCAGGCGCTCAGGGGTGAGATAGCGGTCGTTCGGCGGTGTCATCGGTGTCCTCTCAGCCCTGTTTGTCCGGTCCGCGGTCTAGCCCAGCAGGCCGCGCAGCAGCGCGGCGGTGTCGTCGCAATGGTCCTCCATGACCACCCGCGCGCGGTCGTGGTTTCCCCGCCTGATGGCCCGCACGAGCATCGCGTGCTGGCGGTCGGAGTGGGCGATGTTGGCGTCCAACATCGGGATCGCCAGCAGCATCTCGTGCAGCGTCGCCTGCACGCTGGTGACCGCATCCACCACGCGGGGCGATCCGGTGAGGGCGGCGATGGTGAGGTGGAACCGCGAGTCGGCCTGCCGGTGCTCGGCAGGCTTGCGTGCGCTGGCGACCTCCGCATGTGCCCGGTCCAACTGGGCCAGCGCCCGGTCGTCCAGAGTTGCGTACGCCGCCAGGCTGGCCGCGCCCGGCTCGACGATCCGGCGGAACACCAGGCTGTCGAGCCACTCTTGACGCTTGGCGTCGGTGATCCGCGCGGCCGCACGCGCCGAGGGGGTCTTGGGCTTGAGGGTGACCACCGTGCCGCCGCCCCGGCCCCGCCGAGTCTCGACGAAGCCGGCCTCGCGCAGCGCCGCCAACGCCTCGCGCAGCGTGGACCGGGACAGGTGCATGCGCGCGGCCAGCTCGCGTTCACTGGGCAAGGTGCTGCCCAGTGGGTAGACGCCGAGCCGGATCGTCGTGGCCAGCTGCTCCACACAGGACTCGAACGCGTGGTTCCCCCTGGCCGGACGCAGCAAGGCGTCGGTGAGTTCCTGCCGGGTCCCGTGCGCGACGGCGCGTTCTGGCTGCACGGGCCGAGTCTGTCACCTCTCAGGATTGCCCGGCCAGAGGACAAAGGTCGAAGTTCATACCAATTTTGCGTGCGCATCTTCACAAGCGGTTCTGGCCGGGTTTAGCCTCGAAAAAGCAGCCAGTTTGTCTGCAGGAGACCCCAAGACACGCACCACCTCAGGAGGACGATCGTGGCCGACACGTCGAAGACTTCCCACCAGACCCAACCGCGCCGAGCAGGCGCTGGTGTGACGTACGCCCAAGCCGAGGACGGCTATTTCGAGAAGCGCGGCCTGGCCCGGCACGCGGGGATGTGGTCGATCTGGGCCCTCGGCGTCGCCGCCGTGATCTCCGGCGACTTCTCGGGATGGAACCTCGGCATCGGAGAGGCCGGCTGGGGCGGCATGCTCGTCGCCACGATCGTGATCGGCGTGATGTACCTGCTGATGGTCTTCAGCATCTCGGAGATGTCGGCGACCATGCCGCACACCGGCGGCGCCTACTCCTTCGCGCGCTCCGCGATGGGACCGTGGGGTGGATTCGTGACCGGCCTAGCGGAGTCGATCGAGTACGTCATCACCACCGCGGTCGTGGGCACCTTCAGCGGGTTGTACGCCGACGCGATCACCGACGACCTGTTTGGCTTCACGATGCCGCTGTGGGTGTGGGTGCTGGTCTTCTACGTGATCTTCGTTGCACTCAACTCGGCGGGGGCCGCGGCGTCGTTCAAGTTCGCGGTCGTCATCACGATCATCTCGCTGGCCGTGTTGGCGTTCTTCGCGGTCGCGGCGCTGTTCTCCGGCGAGCTGTCGTGGGACAAGCTGTGGAACATCGAGCCCGAGGCCGGCAACAGCACCTTCTTGCCGTACGGCGTCGGCGGCGTACTCGCCGCGCTGCCGTTCGCGATCTGGTTCTTCCTCGGCATCGAGGAGCTCCCGCTCGCCGCGGAGGAGACGCACACCCCGCAACAAGACATCCCGCGCGGCTCCCTGCTCGGCATGTTGACCCTGCTGGTCACGGCGTTCTTGGTGCTGGTGTTGAACCCGATGGTGATCGGCGCACAGGAGATCTCGGGCAGCGGCGAGCCGATCCTCGACGGCTTCCGGGCGATCTTCCCCAACAGCGACATCGCCTCGCTGCTCGCGTTGTTCGCGCTGGCCGGGCTGGTCGCGTCGTTCCAGGGGATCATGTTCGCCGCCGGACGCAACATGTACTCCCTCTCGCGCGCCGGCTACTACCCGAAGATCCTTTCGCTGACCGGGTCGCGCAAGGTGCCGTACGTCGCCCTGATCGCGAGCTCGGTGATCGGCATCGTGCTGGTCTTCGGCCTCGGCGCGATCCGCAACGAGCCGGGCGAGACGGCCACCGACGCCCAGGTCGTGGTCGCCGGCCAGCTGCTCAACATCGCCGTCTTCGGCGCGGTGATCGCCTACTTCCTGCAGATGGTCGCCTTCGTGCTGCTGCGCCATAAGTACGCCGACGTCCATCGGCCCTACGTCAGTCCGACCGGCATGTGGGGAGCGGTCGTGGCTGGAGCGATCGCCGGCGTGACCCTGATCGTGTTGCCGTTCAACGACGCGTACCGCTCGGTCGTCCTCGGTGTCGCGATCTTCTTCGCCGTCGGACTGCTCTACTTCGCCATCGCGGGTCGGCACCGGCTGGTGCTCTCCCCGGAAGAGGAGTTCGCGATGGGCCACGGACACCACGTCGCCGGCGGCGCCTCCGAGCACGGGATGGGAGAGGTCTCCGACTGAGGTGAGGTGCGCCGTGCTCACCGGCTCGCGTAGGGTGCCGCCGTGGGTGGGCTCGCGCGGGATCAGGAGATCACCGGCCGCGTCGAGGAGTTCTCCAAGCGCCTCGTGACTGGTCACGTCGTCGTGCCCAGGGGGTCGGCGCCGACCCGGGTCGCCCTGTTCCTCGACGACCTCGAGGCGTCGGCGACGTACGCCACCGCCGATCCCGACGCTGAGAACGACCATCCGGGCACCCATGAAGCCCGACGGTTCGCGTTCCGCATCCGCGACCTCTGGGAGTACGTCGGACCCGGCACCGCGATCACCGTGCGCGTGGACGGCGTGCCGCTGCCGATCCGCGACGGGGTCATGGACCGGGGCACGACCTACACCCCGCGCAAGCAGGGCGCGAGCACCGTCGAAGCGTTCGGCGAGGCGTTGAAAGATGGCTACGTGCTCACCCAAAAGGGCTACTTCCGGCTGTCCAAGCGGCTGGACACCGCGTGGCAGGCCGCGGTGATCGACCTCTACACGCGGGTCCGGAAGCTAGTTGCCGACGCCTACGGCTACGACGTCTTCCTTGCCTACGGGACGCTGCTCGGCGCGGTCCGCGAAGGTGGCTACATCGGTCACGACATGGACTTCGACGCGGCGTACATCTCCCGGCACCGCACCGGCCAACAGGCGGCCGCCGAACTGGCGGACATCGCCATGTTGTTGGTCGCCGACGGCCTGGACGTCGAGTGCCGCATCTTCGCTCTGCACATCTCCAACCCAGGCGACCTCGACACCCGGATCGATCTGTTCCACACCTTCGTCGGCCCGGGCGGGCGGCTGCGTTTCCCGTTCGGGGTCGCCGGGACGTCTCACTTCGAGGAGTCGGACTGGCTCGGCACCCGGGAGATCGACTTCCCCGGCGGCCGCGCACTGGTCCCGATCGCCGCCGAGAAGCTCGTCGCCCACCTGTACGGCGACGACTGGCGGCTGCCCAAACCGGGGTTCCACTGGAGCACGGACCGCATTGCGTCGGCCAAGGCCGCAGCCCTGTCGCCCGCATTGCAGACCAAGGTCTACTGGGCCAACTTCTATTCACAGCACAGCTACACCAGTGGTTCCACCTTCTTCGAGTTCATCAATGCTCGCCCCGACACACCCGCCATGATCATCGACATCGGCTGCGGCGACGGCCGCGACTCGTGCGCGTTCGCGAGCTCGGGACGCACGGTGCTCGGGTTGGACCAGTCACCGATCGGCATTGCCCACGCCACGGCGTACGCCGACCAACGCGGCCTCGGCGACACCTGCGCCTTCCAGGTCTGCGACGTGGCGAACACCGCGGATCTCGGCCGGGCCCTCGACGAGGGGCTGGCCCGGGTCGACGGGCCGGTGATGTTCTACCTGCGCTTCTTCCTGCACGCGATCCCCGAGGACGTCCAGCGCGGGTTGATGGCAGCGATCGACGCTCACCTCCGTCCCGGCGACTCCTTCGCCGCGGAGTTCCGCACCGACAAGGACGAAGCCAACCTGCACATCCACACCAAGCACTTCCGGCGGTTCCAGAACGCTGCGGCCTTCAGCCGGACCCTCAGCCAGGAGCTCGGCTTGACGATCGTCCACGAGCACGAAGGCACCGGGCTGTCGCCGTACAAGGACGAGGATCCGGTCCTCTACCGCGTCGTGGCACACCGCCTCTAGGCGACGAATCCGGCCCACACTAAGTCTAGTAAATCACTGGACAAAAGTCGGTAAGCGCTGGACCATGGGGTGGTGAACGGCGAAGAGCCCTCCGGCCCCACCAGCGAGTCGATGGTGACGACCTACGTTGCAGGCTGCGTGGCCACGTTCGCGGCCTTGGTGTTCACCGAGCAGGGGAGTGGCTTGCCAGCAGCCCTCGCGGCGTACGCCGCCGCGTGGCGGATCCTTCGGCTCTAACGCGAGTGCGAGCCCGCAGCGCAGCGCGCT
>JAKFXV010000167.1 GCA_021731205.1 Nocardioides sp.
CGGGTCGGAGACGGCCTCGTTGAGGGCGCCGGCCAGATCGGCGATGTAGCGCTCGGGGTCCAGCGGCGTCCCGGTGCCGTCGGTGGCTTGTTCGATCGGCACCAGCCACCCGGTCTCACCGTGCACGACGACTTCAGGGATGCCGCCCGTCGCGGTTGCCACGACCGCGGTCTCGCAGGCCATCGCTTCGAGATTGACGATCCCGAGCGGCTCATAGATCGAAGGACAGGCGAAGACCGTGGCCTGGGACAGCAGCGCGATGACGTCGCGGCGAGGCAGCATCCGGTCGATCCATACGACTCCGCTGCGCGTCCGCGACAGCTCCTCGACCAGCCCGCTCACCTCCTCCATGATCTGCGGGGTGTCCGGAGCGCCCGCGCACAGCACCAGCTGCACGTCGGGGGGCAGCGCGGCCGCCGCGCGCAGGAACAACGGCATTCCCTTCTGCCGTGTGATCCGTCCCACGAAGATGACGCTGCGAAGGTCGGGGTCGACCCCCAGCGCTCGGACGCGATCGGGGTCGTCGACGGGTGCCCAGTCGTTGACATCGATGCCGTTGTGTACGACGTGCACTCGCGCCGGGTCGACGGCCGGATAGCTGCGCAGCACGTCGTCTCGCATCGCCCCGCTCACCGCGATGATGCCGGCCGCCGCTTCATACGCGGTGCGCTCGGCCCAACTCGACACGGCGTACCCACCGCCGAGCTGTTCGGCCTTCCAGGGCCGCATCGGCTCGAGACTGTGCGCCGTGAGCACGTGCGGCACGTCGTGCAACAACGACGCGAGGTGGCCGGCGAGGTTGGCGTACCACGTGTGGGAGTGCACGATGTCGGTCCCGGAGCATCCCCCGGCGATGGCCAGATCGACGCCGAGCGTGCGTAGCGCGCCATTGAGTTCGGCCAGCTCCGGCAGGTCGGCATAGGACCGGGTGCCCGACTCGCTGCGGGGGGCGCCGAAGCAATGCACCCGCGCTTCGACCCCGGACAGGCCGCGCAGGGCGCGCACCAACTCGGTGGCGTGCACCCCGGCGCCGCCGTAGATCTCGGGTGGGTACTCCTTGGTGATCACGTCGACGCGCATGGACTGAAACTACTGCCCCGGCAATGCCCTGCCCAAGGGCCTCCCCGCGACCGCCGAACGCGGCTACATTCACCGGTATGACGAACCATGGCGCGCCCGCGACCGCCAGCCATCCCGCACGCCCCAAGGTGTTGGCGATCGTGCTCGCCGGTGGTGAGGGCAAGCGGCTGATGCCGCTCACCCGGGATCGGGCCAAGCCCGCCGTGCCCTTCGGGGGCGCCTACCGCTTGGTCGACTACGCACTGTCGAACGTCGTCAACTCCGGTTACCTCAGGGTGGTCGTGCTGACCCAGTACAAGTCGCACAGCCTCGACAAACACGTCACCCAGACCTGGCGGATGTCGACGATGCTGGGCAACTACGTCGCCCCCGTGCCCGCGCAACAGCGGGTCGGGAAACATTGGTATCTCGGCAGCGGGGACGCGATCTACCAGTCCCTGAACCTGATCCGGGACGAGCAGCCCGACATCGTCGTGGTGGTCGGCGCCGACCACGTCTATCGCATGGACTTCTCCCAGATGGTCGACTCCCACATCTCCTCGGGTGCGGCCTGCACGGTCGCGGCGATCCGCCAGCCGATCGGCCTGGCCGACCAGTTCGGCGTGATCGACGTCAAGCCCGAGCAGCCCGGCCAGATCCGCGACTTCCTCGAGAAGCCCACCGACCCGGTGGGACTTCCCGACAGCCCGGGCGAGGTGCTGGCGTCGATGGGCAACTACGTCTTCGATGCGGCCGCCCTGGTGGACATCCTTACCCGGGACGCGGCGGCCGAGGGCTCCCGACACGATATGGGTGGCGACATCGTGCCCGCCTTCGTCGCCCGCGACGAGGCCTCGGTCTACGACTACAAGGACAACGACGTCCCCGGATCCACCGAACGCGATCGGGGCTACTGGCGAGACGTCGGCACGATGAGCTCCTACTACGCAGCGCACATGGACCTGGTTGCTCCGCTTCCGGAGTTCAACCTCTACAACATGGATTGGCCGATCTACACGAGCTACGGCCCGCTTCCGCCGGCCAAGCTGGTCAAGGGCATCTCGGGTGCCACCGTTTCGACGTACAACGCGATCTTGTCGCCCGGCGTGGTCGTCAGCGGCGGCGAGGTGAACAACTCGGTGCTCTCTCCGCGGTGCTACGTCGAGGCTGAGGCGGAGGTGTCCAACTCCGTGCTGCTCAACGGGGTCCGGATCGGGCCTGGCGCGATCGTCCGCAACGCCATCGTGGACAAGAACGTCGTGATCCCGGCGGGTGCCCAGATCGGGGTGGACCTCGAGGCGGACCGGGCTCGTGGCTTCATGGTCGAGGACGGGCTGACGGTGCTGGCGAAGGACCAGGAGTGCCCCGGCTAAGCAGATAGGGACATCGGCCCGTAGACCTCGCGCTCGCCCTCGAGCAGGGTGACGGCTTCGACCCCACGCACGGCGAGCTCGTTCCAGAACTCTCCGATCCACGTCTCGGCATCGGCCTGGCTCGGGAACCCGAAGCCGGCGTACTCCGAGTCGACCTCGAGGTGGGCGCCGGCGAAAGTCTCCAACCGCCACCACCAGCGTCGGTTCGGTGAACCCGGGGGCGGTATGGGTGATTGATCCGATGGTTCGGCCATATTCAGGCCTGTCTGACCTTGGACTCCACGAAGGGCGGATCCACCAACGCGAAGATCTCACGCCGACCACGCACATCGACGCCGACCTCGGCATCGGCGGCGACCATGGTGGGCACCAACGCGAGTCCGATCCCCTTCTTCAACGTGGGCGAGAACGTCCCTGAGGTGACGTCGCACAACGGGATGTCTGCCACGAGGGTGACGCCCATGCCAGGTCGCGGGATGCCCTTGCCGAGCGCCAACAGGCCCCGCAGGACCCGATCCGCTCCCGCCTCCTTCTCGGCGAGGATCGCGTCGCGACCCCAGAACGCGGGCTTGTTCCAACCCACCGCGAAACCCAAGCCACCTTGGTTCGGCGTGGTCTCGAGCGAGATGTCCTGGCCATGGAGCGGATAGCCCATCTCGGTGCGCAAGGTGTCTCGCGCACCCAGTCCGCACGGCAGCACTCCGAAGGAGCCGCCAGCAGCGAGCAGGTCGTCCCACAATGCCTCGGCGGAGTCGTTCTTGACGATCAGCTCGTAGCCGCGCTCCCCGGTGTAGCCGGTGCGACAGACCACCACTCCTCTCCCGTCGAAACTCGCCTCGACGAACGACATGTAGTCGTGACCGGCGGGCAGTCCGACCGCCTCCAGCAGTTCGTCTGAGTCGGTGCCTTGAACGGCGATGACGGCGTAGCTGTCGTGGTGGTCGTGCGCCGACAAGCCGTCGGGCAGATCGGCCTGCAACAGGTCGCGGACGGTCGCGGCATTGGCCGCGTTGGGGACCAAGAGCACGTGCTCGTCGCTGTGTCGGTAGGCGATCAGATCGTCCACGATGCCGCCCGTCTCGGCGTCGCAGCACAAGGTGTACTGCGCCTGGCCGTCCTCGATCCGGTCGAGATCGTTGGTGAGCCGCGCGTTGATGAAACCCACCGCTCCCGGGCCGCTCACCAACAACTTGCCGAGGTGGGAGACGTCGAAGACACCCACCCCGTCGCGCACGGCGTGGTGCTCGGCCACCACTCCTGCCGAGTATTCGACGGGCATCGACCAACCGCCGAACGCTGCGAACTTCGCACCCAGCGCCGCGTGGCGCTCATGCAGCGCTGACTGCTTCAACTCAGCGGTCTGGGCGGTGGGCTCGGCGGTCTCCGGCATGGGTCGAAACTTACCGCAGCCCCGCGGCTATCCTGCCCAGATGACGTCGTACACGCTGCGCAGCGCCAGCCCCGCCAAGACTCGGACGGACGCGGTGGTGGTGGGCGTTCTCAGCACGGCTGACGGTCCGCAGCTCGCACCGGGAGGCGAGGACGTGGTCGCCGCCTACGGACGCTCCTTGCTGCCGTTGCTCACGACTCTCGGCGTCAAGGGCAAGCTCGGGGAGGTGGTGAAGGCGCCCACCGCGGGCAAGCTCAACTCGCCTTTGTTGGTGCTGGTGGGGCTGGGCCCCACACCCACCTCAGCGGTGCTGCGCCGGGCAAGCGGAGTGGCGGCCCGTTCGCTGCCCAACGCTGCGAGCGTCGCCGTCGCCCTGCCGGCCAGCACCCCCGACGAGGTGCGGGCCGTGACCGAGGGGTGGCTGCTCGGCGGCTACCGGTTCACGGCGTACAAGCACGACACGGCCGCCGAGTCGTCGGCCCCGAACGATGTCAGCGTGCTGTCCCCCGGCGCCCGGAGGGCAGAGGTCAGCGCGGCCTTCGAACGCGCACAGATCCTCGCCGGAGCCGTCGCCACGGCGCGCGACTGGGTCAACGAGCCTCCCGGCCAGCTCACTCCGCCGGTGTTCGCCGAACGAGTCGCCGCCGAGGTTCGCGGTAGGCGACGGGGCCGAGGCAAGCCCAAGGTGACGTGCACGATCTACGACGAGCACCAGCTCGACGAACTCGGGTGCGGGGGCGTGCTCGCGGTGGGCGCCGGTTCGGCTGCACCGCCTCGGCTGGTCGAGCTCAGTTATCGGCCCAAGAATGCCGTGGCGCATCTGGCGTTCGTCGGCAAGGGCATCACCTATGACTCCGGCGGCCTCACCATCAAGCCCGGGTCGAGCATGGCCACCATGAAGTACGACATGTCGGGTGCCGCGGCCGTGGTGCAGGCCACGCTCACGATCGGTGAGCTGGGGCTGCCGGTCGCCATCTCGGCGTACGCCCCGATGGCGGAGAACATGATCAGCGGAGCCGCGACCAGGCCCGGTGACGTGATCACGATGTACGGCGGCCGCACGGTCGAGATCACCAACACCGACGCGGAAGGTCGGCTGATTCTGGCCGACGCGCTGGGGCGGGCGGTGGAACAAGGCCCCGACCTCGTCGTCGACGTCGCCACCCTGACCGGGGCGATGATCATGGCTCTCGGAGACCGACTGGCCGGGGTGATGGGCTCGGAGCGGATCGTCGACGAGATGCTGGCCGCCGGCGAGCGGGCGGGCGAGCCGAGCTGGCCGATGCCCATTCCGGAGGAGATGCTCGAGCGCGTCACCTCGAGCAAGATCGCAGATCTCAGCCAGCACGACTGGGTGCGGTGGGGCGGCGGCCTGTTCGCGGCGGCGTTCCTGCGCGAGTTCGTGGGCCAGACCCCGTGGGCTCACCTCGACATCGCCGGGCCGGCGTACAACAGCGGCGCAGCGACCGGGCACCTCACTTCGGGCGGGACGGGGTTCGCCGTAGCCACGTTGGTCGACCTGGCGCAGGCGTACTCCGAGCGCTAGCGGCGCTTGCGCTGCTCGCGCTGCTCGCGGTTGTAGTCACGCATGCGTTGCGGCACCCCGACCACGGCTGCGTCGTACGACGGGACCTGGTTGGCGTTGGCGAACTTGTGCGCCCAGCCGACCGACGGCACTCGGCGCCGGGTCCACTCTCCGTCGTGGGCGACGAGCAGCAAGGTGACGTCGCTGACGGCCGTGCGTGGCTCGACGAAGCCTTCGATTCCCTGACGGGTGTCGACGAACTCCTGCAGGTGTTGCTCATCGGCGTAGTCAGCGGCCCGCACCCGGGTCGATCCGGTGCGCTCGGCGTTCTTCGCCGGACGCCGCATCCGGACTCCGGAGCCGGTGCTCCCACCGGATCGGCTGGAACCGCCTCGAAAGCGATCAAGGAACCCCATGGCCACCAGTTTGCCCGAAGCCCGGGTGTCACCCAATCTCCGACACCAACTCACAGCAGATGCACAGCACCGTCCCGGGACTCCTCTCAGGCCCCGGCTCGGGCGGGGTTCTCGAACAGTGAAGGCCGGTGTTGTGAGCGCCGCCATCAATGCGAGGATGTCGCCAGAACCCCACGACTAGAAGGACACGGTATGAGCACCGAAGTCACCCTCCCCGCTCTCGGAGAGTCCATCACCGAAGGCACCGTCACTCGCTGGCTCAAGCAGGTAGGCGACCAGGTGGCAGTGGACGAGGCGTTGCTGGAGGTCTCCACCGACAAGGTCGACACCGAGATCCCTTCGCCCGTGGCCGGCACCCTCCTCGAGATCCGGGCGGCCGAGGACGTGACCGTCGAAGTGGGTGGAGTGCTTGCGGTGATCGGAGCCGCCGACGCTGCCCCCGCAGCCGCCGTGCCGGAGGCTCCAGCACCGGAGCCCGTTGCGACACCCGAGCCCCCGGCCGCGCCGGCATCCCCACTGGCCAGCGTGTTCGTCCGGCCGAGCAGTGACACCGCACCCGTCGCAGCGGATCCCCAGCCTGACGCACCCGCGCCCGCGCAGGCGCCCCAGGCCGCGAGCGCCGGCGCCACGTTCTCGGTCACGCTCCCCGCGTTGGGTGAATCCATCACCGAAGGCACCGTGACCCGCTGGCTCAAGGCCGTCGGCGACGCCGTAGCCGTCGATGAGTCCCTGCTCGAGGTCTCGACCGACAAGGTCGACACCGAGATCCCATCGCCGGTCGCCGGCGTCCTGCTCAGCCTGTCCGCTGCCGAGGACGAGACCGTCGCGGTCGGCGCTGAACTA
>JAKFXV010000166.1 GCA_021731205.1 Nocardioides sp.
GTCCAGGGAGGGTACCGGTCCGAACAGTCGGACTCAACTAGGCACGCCCCTGACGGAGCGGAGTGGATCAGCCTTCGTCTTCGCCGAGGATCGAACGAAGCCGCTTCGGCGGTGCCATGCCTTCGGCGGCGGGAGAAGCCGTCTCGGAGGTGGTCTCCAAGAGCTCCAGCTGCTGCACGAAGTAGCTCTTCAGGCGGGAACGGTACTCGCGCTCGAAGGCCCGCAGGCTCTCGACCTCTGCGTTGAGCTTGTCGCGTTCGCGCTCCAGGTCCCCGAACAACTGTTGGCGACGCTCAGCGGTCTCACTGTCGACCATCTGTGAGCGGGCGCGTGCGTCCGCCTCGAGGCGATCGGCCTTGCTCTTGGACTCGAACTCGAGCCGCTCTGCCTTCGTCCGGGCCTCGCCGATGATCTTGTCGGCCTCGTTCTTCGCTTCTTCGACCAATTCGTCGGCGTTGCGCGTGGCGATCTCCAACAGGCGGGCAGCCGCATTGGATGCCTCGGGGACGGTCTCCACCCGAATGGTCTGGACATCTGCGACGGGAACCGCGAGGGTCACGGGCGCCAACTCCGGGGCCGGTGGCTCAGGGGCCACCGCGATCGGCTCCGGCTCCGGCTCGGGCTCGGGTTCGGGCACGAAGGGCTCCGGAAGTGCTGCCGCGTAGACGTTGGTGGCAGTGTCGGTGCCCGTCTGGGCGAGGGACAACTTGGCCCGCAACTCGTCGTTCTCTCGGGTGAGCCGGGCCAGTTCGGCCTCCACCTCATCGAGGAACTGGTCGACTTCACCCATGTCGTACCCCTCACGGAGGCGGACAGGAGTAAAGCGCTTGTTGCTCACGTCCTCAGGCGTCAGCGGCATTGACCTCACCCATTCATCAGTCGCAGGAACCTCATACGTCGCTCAGAACGATAGCGCCAACATGGGTCCAGTTGTTAGCCCGGCAGGCCATGAGAATGCCCAGCGAGATGGCTGGCGGTCGGCGTTGCTAAACCCCGGTCGGGCTGCTACAGCAGCGTGGCTCGGTTGACCTGAAGAGCGATGAAGGCCAACAGCAGCACGAGCAGGAAACTGATGTCGAGGGCGATCGAGCCGATCCGAAATGGCGGAATGAACCTGCCCAGAAACTTGATCGGCGGATCGGTGATCGTGTACGTCGCCTCCAACAAGATCACGATCCACCCGCGGGGAGCCCACGATCGGGCGAACACTTGCACCCAGTCGAACACAAAGCGAACCCACAAGAAAACCAGAAAAAACCACAGTAGGCCTTCGATGATCTGGCCTGGAATCGTCGTCATCGGTCCTAACTCTGGTTGAAGAAGCCGCCTTCGACGATGCGTTGCTTGTCTTCGGCGGCGACATGGACGTTCGGGGGTGACAGCAAGAACACCTTGGCGGTAACGCGCTCAATAGTGCCACGCTGGGCAAACACCAGCCCCGCTGCGAAGTCCACCAGGCGCTTTGCGTCGCCGTCGTCCATCTCGCCGAGGTTCATGATCACGGGCGTTCCGTCGCGGAAGTTCTCGCCGACGACGCGGGCCTCGTTGTAGGTGCGCGGATGCAGCGTCGTGATGCGAGACAGCTCGGCCACGGTGCCGACCGCAGCGACCCTCCTGCGCTCCGACAGATCGGACACCGAAGCGGTCCCGGATCGAGCCGGGGCGCGCGCCGCAATCACGTCTGACTCACGCAGTTGTTGGCTGTCGTACTCGCCGTCGTAGTCGTCGTACCGTCCGGTGTCCTCGACCAGGCCGAGGTACTCGCCGATCCTGCGCATCGCGCCGCTCATGAGCCCCGCCTTCCCTGAAGACCGCCATCTGCAGGCTGCCTTCTGCTAAGCCGGCTCGATCAGCCGGATGGTGCCCGAGGGACACCAGTTGCTCGTGAGACTACTCGAATCGGGGTCTCTCACCGAGCACCGCGCGTCCTACTCGTACGTGTGTCGCGCCGGCCTGAATCGCTGCTTCGAGGTCCGCACTCATGCCCGCCGAGAGCCAGTCGGCCCCCGGATATGCCCGCATCACCTGGGCGTGCAGTTGGCGCAGTTGCGCGAAGGCGACCGGAGCTGGGGCACCCAGCGGCGCGACCGCCATCAGCCCGACCAGCCGCAGTTCGGGAGCCCGGCTCACGGCGTCGACGAGACCGTCGAGCATCGCGCGTGGCACACCCGAGCGACCGCCCATGGCTTCGGGGTCGTCGAGGCTGACCTGGACGAAGCATTCCAGTTGCTCTCGACCTGCAGAGCCGACGGCAGCGGCCAAGGCGGGGACGAGCTTGTGTCGGTCGACCGACTGCACAACATCGCAGTACGTCGCAACCGAGGCCGCCTTGTTGCTTTGGAGCGCGCCGACGAAGTGCCAACGGAGGCCCAGCTCACCGCACTCGGCACGCTTGTGCATGGCCTCCGGGTGTCTGTTCTCGCCCACGTCCGTGACGCCGAGCTCGGCCAGGATCTGGACATCGGACGCCGGGAAGTTCTTGGTGATCACGACCAGGGTGACCTCGGACGCCGCCCGATCGGCGTGTTCGCAGGCCCGGGCGATGCGGGAACGCACTGCCGCCAGATTCGCTGCGAGAACGGCTCGCCGGTCCTGGGCTGCCCGGTCGTTCACGTTGGTCCCCCCGCCACCGACGTCGTCATCCCCGGTTCGGTCATCCAGATCACCCCGGCCATCCGACCCGCGCGGTCGCCATCGCGCCGGTAGCTCGGCCAGGTGGAGTCCTCGAAGGTGCAGCCATGGACTCGTTCGACTCGGCAGCCTCCGGCACTGAGCTGCTGGGCGACGCCGGCCCCCAGGTCGATCGACGCGGTGCCCCAGCGAGTCTCGGCCCAACTCTGTGGGGCCACCTCAGAGACCTCCTCCCGAAGTTGCGGGGGCACTTCGTAGCACCCCGGGCAGATGTGCGGGCCGATCCAGGCCACCAGGTCACCAGCGCCCAACTCGTGCAGCCGCTCCAGCGTCCGGACCACGACACCGCTCAGGAGCCCCCGGCGGCCGGCGTGCACGGCCGCCACGACTCCGACCGTCGGATCGGCGATGAGCACTGGCACGCAGTCCGCGACACGGACGAGGAGCGCCCGACCGGCCTGGCGGGTGACCAAGCCGTCCGCCACCGGAGTGGTGGCTTCGCCCGCGATCACCCTCACCTCATCACCGTGCACCTGGACCATGCGGGTGAGCCTCGCGCCGCAGCTGTCCTCGAGCGCCGCGAGATCGGCGTCGCGGGCCGCACCGGTCTCGGCGAGATCGAGGGTGCGGCTGGTGAAACCGAACTCGAAACTGCCACCCCCGACTCGGGGATGAGTGGCGCGGTAGGCGAAGGCGTTCATCACACCGCGAACCTTAGGTCGCACCGCACCGCGTGGCAGGCCGAAGCGACGCGCTGGGCTACTTCAAGAAGTCGGGCACGTCGAGGTCGTCCTCGCCGAGACCCAGGGCGGCCGCGCCCACGGACACCGGCGCGCGGGTCTCATCGGAGTCGCAACCGATCGACTCCTCGCTGGCCTCGGCGGGTGCTGTCGTAGGTTCGGTCGCTTGCACGTGGCGGGCCACCACCGGCTTCTTGCGCAGGCCACCGGTCTCTTCTCGACGTTTCGGCTGCCCACCGTCGAATCCCGCCGCGATGACGGTGACGCGAACCTCGTCGCCCAACGCGTCGTCGATGGTCGCTCCGAAGATGATGTTGGCGTCGGGGTGGGCCGCCTCCGCCACCAGGGCGGCGGCTTCGTTGATCTCGAAGAGCCCGAGGTCGGAACCGCCCGCGATCGAGAGCAGCACGCCGTGCGCTCCGTCGATGGATGCCTCCAGTAGCGGGCTGGAAACGGCCATCTCGGCCGCCGTCACCGAACGGTCCTCGCCTCGAGCCGAACCAATGCCCATCAGGGCCGATCCGGCGTTCGCCATGACGGACTTCACGTCGGCGAAGTCGAGATTGATCAGCCCGGGAGTGGTGATCAGGTCGGTGATCCCCGAAACCCCTTGCAACAACACCTGGTCGGCCTGCTTGAACGCATCGAGCACCGAGACGCTGCGATCGCTGATCGACAGGAGCCGATCGTTGGGGATCACGATCAACGTGTCGACCTCTTCGCGCAGGGCCGCGATGCCCTCTTCGGCGGACGTGGCGCGTCGGCGGCCTTCGAACGCGAACGGCCGGGTGACGACCCCGATCGTGAGCGCGCCCAGGGATCGCGCGATCCTGGCGACGACAGGAGCGCCTCCGGTGCCGGTGCCGCCGCCTTCGCCGGCAGTGACGAAGACCATGTCGGCACCCTTCATCACCTCTTCGATCTCCTCGGCGTGGTCGTCTGCGGCTCGCCGACCGACCGTGGGGTCGGCTCCGGCACCCAGCCCCCGGGTGAGCTCGCGTCCGATGTCGAGCTTGACGTCCGCATCACTCATGAGCAGTGCCTGCGCGTCGGTGTTGATAGCGATGAACTCGACGCCCTTCAGCCCGACATCGATCATCCGGTTGACGGCGTTGACACCGCCACCACCGATGCCCACGACCTTGATGATGGCCAGATAGTTCTGTGCTGCCACGACGCGGCCTTTCGCTCGAGTAACCGTAACCGTCAGCCTGAGGGTTATAGTTATGTCAACCTCTTTGTGCGTCCGACGTTAGGCATTGACCCGAGGCGCGTGGTGGCGACACGCGGGCAGCGGGTCAGAATTCGCGACCCTAGCGACGGTACGTCGGCAATCCCGGGACCGAGACGTCGTAACTCCGGGCTCGGGTGGCCAAGAGGCTCTCGAGGACCCGCGCCTTGTCGGCCGACTCCTCCGCACTCCCCCACAACACGACGCGACCGTCGCGCAGCTGCAAGGAGATCCGGTCGATGCTCTCGACGCTGACATGACCGACCTTGCGCTGGAGGGCCGTGGGCAGCGACGTCACGACCCTTCCGGCCTCCCGCAGAGTGTCGGTGTCCACCTCTTGGTCTGTGCGGATCTCGGGGAGGCCCTTCGGGGCCTTGGCGTAGTCGCGGAACGCGACACCGGAGGCGTCCATCCCGCGGATCCGGCCGCCCAGCTCGACGGTGGCAACCACCTGTCGTTCGTTCACCCTGATCAACAGCTGATCGGGCCAGACTCTGGTCACCTCTGCGCTTCGCACTGCCGCGAGTGACTCGACCCGCGCTTCGATCGCTTCGGTGTCCACTCGCACGAGCGGCTCGCCCATCGGTGCGCCGCCGGCCGTCAGCGCCGCTTGCCGGACGGCGTCGCGAGGCAGGAGGTCCACACCCTCCACCTGGATCGTCGAGACCGACAGCAACTCTGAGTGGTAGACCGTCCAGACCGCGCCGCCGAGTGCCACAGCGGCCAGCGCCACGGCCAGCACGATCCGCCAGAGGTGCCACCTGCGACGCCACTGCCGACGCAGGAACCGGCGCCTGGTGCGGTTGTCAGCACGATCCGGGGACGGCGAATCGACCTCGCGAGGGAGCCCGCCACGACGCAGCAGGCTAGCCACGGTGCATCTCCTCCACAGCGGCGAGGACCCGGGGACCGAGGTGGGTGACGGTGCCGGCGCCGAGCGTGAGGATCAGGTCACCTGGTCGGGCCAGCTCCGCCAAGAGGGTGGGCACCGCGTCGAAGTCCGGCTCGAACCGCACGCGATCGTGCCGCACGGCCGCCGCCACATCCGCGCCTGACACCGACGGATCGGCCGACTCCCGCGCCAGATAGATGTCCAAGACGACCACGTCGTCGGCAGGACTCAACGCGGCACCCATCTCCGTGGCGAAGATCCGTGTTCGCGAGACCAGATGCGGTTGGAACGCGACGATCAGCCGGCCCGACCCGGCAACCGTTCGTGCGGCCTGCACGTCGGCATCGATCTCCCTCGGGTGATGGGCGTAACTGTCATAGACCCGGATCCCGGCCGCCTCGCCCTTGAACTCCATCCGCCGATGCGTGCCGGTGAACCCCGACACTCCGGTCCGGAGTCGATCGAAGCCATGGCCGAGCCGCAGGCCGACGGCCAATGCCGCGAGCGCGTCGAGGACGTAGTGGCGACCCGGGATCTGCAAGGTGACCTCGCCCAGGGGCCCCGAGTCCACGTGCGTGACCTGGAAGGTCGACGTGGCACCCTCGAACCTCAACTCACTCGCCCGGAGGCCCGCGGATGCGCTCTCCCCGACGCCGACGACCTCGCCACCTCGAGAACGGATCCGCTCGGCGAGCGCCGCGGCCCCCGGATCGTCGATCACGCACACCACGAACCCCCGTCGGTCCACTCGCTCGGAGAAGTCGTCGAACGCCCGGCGATAGGCCTGCACGGTGCCGAAGTGGTCGAGGTGGTCAGCGTCAACGTTGGTGACCACGGCGGCGTACGGCGCGTAGACCAAGAAGGCGCCATCGCTCTCGTCGGCCTCCGCGACGAAGTCGACCCCGCTGCCGTCGTAGGCGTTGGTGCCGGTCGTGGCCAGGTCGCCGCCGATGGCGTACGACGGGTCGGCGCCGGCGGCCTGCAAGGCGCTGGTCAGCAGCGAGGTGGTGGTGGTCTTGCCGTGGGTGCCGGCCACCGCCAGCACGCGTCGCCCGTGCATCACCGACGCGAGCGCAGCCGAGCGGGGCCACACCCGCAGGCCCC
>JAKFXV010000165.1 GCA_021731205.1 Nocardioides sp.
TTGGTGAGTCCGGCCCGGGCCGGCACGGCAACCGCGAGCGCGCCGAGCACCAACGGCGTCATCTGGATGAAGATCTCCTCGACCGAGCGTCTCCGGTTGAACGTGGAGTCCCACATGCTCAGGTACGCCTCGATCGGGTTGGCGCCCTTCGCAAGCAGGAGCAGGCTGAAGATCACCAGGGCCGCGAGGATCGCGGCGCCCCAACGGAGGAGCACGGGCCGGGCGCGGTCCCAGCGACTCGAGGTCGCCGCCTCCGCGGCTTCCGACGAAGGGGTTTGGGAGGGTTGGGCTGTGGTGATGCTCATGCCGCTCCTCCGATCATCAGCTGACCGATGAACTGCCGGTCGAAGTCGGCGCATTCGACCTCACCGGAGATGTGGCCGTCGTGCATGACGAGGATGCGGTCAGCGATGCTCATCAACTCGTCGAGGTCCTCTGAGACCATCAGGACGCCGGCGCCGTGGTCGCGGCGCTCGAGCAGGATCTCCTGGGTTCTGCGGACGTTCGCGATGTCGAGGCCGCGGCTGGGATAGGCCGCGACGACCAGGGTGGAGTCGATGGCCAACTCCCGGGTGAGGACCACCCGCTGGATGTTGCCGCCCGACAGCTCGCTGACCCGCCGATGTGCCGGGGCGATCCGCAGACCGAGCCGCCGGTTGGCCTGCTCGGTGCCCGCAAGGACGGCCCGCCAGTCGATGCCCAACCGTTTGGAGGGCATCGGCCGTCCGTTGAGAACCATGTGGTTCATCACGCTCAGCCGGCCGACCACTGATTCAGCGACCGGATCCTCCGGGATCCCGGCAGCCCCTGCGTCGAGCGCGTCGGCCGGCGTGCGCACCTCTTGGCCGTTGACCCGCACGGTGCCCCGCTGCGGCTTGCGCAGCCCGAGCAACACCTCACACAGTTCCCGCTGACCACTGCCCGCGACGCCGGCTACCCCGACCAGCTCTCCCGGCGCCACGGTCAAGCTCACGCCCTTCAGCGCCCGGTGCCCCTTGTCGCCCAGGCAGTCGACCCCGACGACCTCGAGGGCGGGCGGACGTGTCGTCGTCGCCCGGGGCGCGGGGCGTCGTACGAGATCGGACACGCTGCGCCCGACCATGGCCTCGATGAGCTGGTCATTGGTGTGGTCCGACGGCATCACGTTGGCGAGGATCGTGCGACCGCCGCGCAACACCGTTGCCCGGTCTGCGATGGCGCGCACCTCATCGAGCTTGTGGGTGACGATGACGACCCCGAAGTCCTGTTCGCGCAGATGGTCGACGACCCGGAACAGCGCCTCCACCTCCTGCGGCGCGAGCACACTGGTGGGTTCGTCCAGAATCACCAGCCGAGCCCCGGTCATCAGCACCTTGAGGATCTCGACGCGCTGGCGCTCACCTATCGAGAGATGCCCGACCACGGCGTTCGGGTTGACCGACAGTCCGAACCGCTCGCTGGCTTCGGTGATCTGGGTGCTCAAGCTGCGCAGCCGCAGCGTGAGACCTGTCGGCATCGCCAGCGCGATGTTCTCCGCAACGCTCAGGGCGGGGACGAGCCTCAGGTCCTGGAAGACCATGCCGATGCCGAGCCGACGCGCGTCGGCGGGACTGCCAACCACGGCTTCGTGTCCGTCGACCACCAGTTGTCCGGAGTCGGGGCGGTAGACGCCGTAGATCATCTTCAGCAACGTGCTTTTGCCGGCACCGTTCTCTCCGACCAGCGCGTGCACCTCTCCGGGGAACACCTTGAGGCTGACGTCGGTGTTGGCTTCGACATCACCGAAGTGCTTGGTCAGGCCGAGCACCTCGAGGAGCGGACGCTTCACATGGGATGCATCCGGTCCAGCACTCATCGGCTGATTCCTCATCTGCTCGGGTCCTCGTGACTGGGTTGTTCGAGTTCGGCGGGTGGGCTGGTTCGCCGGCTGTTCAGCGCCCGCTGGCGCATCGCCTCGGCCGCGCGCTGCTCTACGACCTCGAGTGACGAGCCGATGTGGTCGCGCAACCTGTCGGCGGCCAGTGGGATCTGCCCGTCCAGAAGGGCCTCCACGATGCCGAGGTGCTCGGCGATGCTCGACTCGATGCGATCCTCGGTGAGGAAGTCGTAGGTGCGGACCGGCCGGATGCGGATGTTGATGGTCTCCAACATGTCCACCAGCGCGAGGTTGCCGGAGGAGCGCGCCAGGGCCAGGTGGAAGCTCTCATCGAGCTCGATGAACGAGCCGTCCGGATCTGGAGGACTCTGCTGAATCTCCAGCCAGGTCTGCCGCAAGGCCGCCAGCGCTACCGGATCGTGTTCCACGCCGTCCTCCGAGGCGCGGGTGACCCCGCGCAGCTCCAGGGTCAGCCGGAGCTCGTAGAGGTCGCGCAAGTCGAACAGGTCGATCTCGGCGACGTAGTAGCCGCCGTCTGCGAACCGGGTGAGCACCCGGTCGGCGTGCAGCCGGACGAACGCCTCACGGACCGGCGTACGCGAGACGTCGAGTTGTTCGGCGATCTGTTCCTCTGCCAGACGATGGCCGGTCGGGAACTCGCCGAGCATGATCATCCGGCGAATCTGGGTGTAGGCCTGTTCCCGCAGCAACTGGGCCGCTGCCGCGCGAGTGCGACCATGACTGCGGAGCGCCACGCTCGACCTCCCGGCTCGATACACCCTCAGCCGCTGTATGCGGCGCTGTATACAAACAGTGGCCGGGCAATGTTTCAGGCGCTCACCTGCCGATGTAACAAATGCTTGAACACCTCCGCACGACCAGGCGGAAGCCGAACCGGAAACGGGCGAGACTAGGGTTCGATTCGACAAGCTGTCGCCTGGTGTGGAGGAGACCCGGATGCCGACCCGCGGTCGCGCCAAGATCGTGCTGGTGCACGGCGCCGCCGCCTCAGCGCGGGTGTGGGACCGGCTGCTCCCGCACCTGCCGGACTACGACCTTGTGGCGGTCGAACGCCCCCGCACCGGTGATCTGGAGCGCGAGTTGGCATGGCTGACGCCGCTGGCCGAGGGCGCCTACGTCGTCGGCATGAGCGGAGGTGCCACGCTGGGTCTGGGCCTGGCGATGTCGGGGGTGCGGTTGGCCGGGGCAGTTCTGCACGAACCCGCCGTGGGTAGCCTTGTCCCTGAGCTGTTGGGTCCGATGGCAGCCGCGTTCCAGACCGGCGGCACCGCTTCCTTCGGGCGCGCGTTGTACGGCCCGACCTGGACGGTCGACCTGGCCGGCAGCGCTGACGACGCCGTCACAGCGAGCGAGCTCGCCATGTTCCGGACCTTCGAGCCAGGTCCGGCGTCGGCGTACGCCGGTCACGTGGTGGTCACGGTCGGTTCACAGTCGCCGCCGATTCGGCACGAGGCCTCCCGGGCGTTGGGGCGAGAGTTCGGCTACTCCTTGCAGGTCGTGCCTGGATCTCAGCACTTCGTCGCACACGATCACCCCGAGACGCTCGCGGCCGTTGTCCGCCGAGTTGTCCAGGCCCGGGCCTGAGTCAGCCCTCGCCCAACCGGGACAGGGCGCCCCGCACGAGTTGTGGATCCTCGGTCATCCACATGGGCGGCAGGCTGGCCCGCAGGAATGAGCCGTAGCGCGCGGTCGCAAGCCGCGGATCGAGAATGGCGACGACACCGCGATCGGTCATCGTGCGGATCAGGCGGCCCGAGCCCTGCGCCAGCAGCAGAGCAGCGTGCGTCGCGGCGACCTGCATGAACCCGTTGTGCCCGGCTCGATCCGCGGCTCGTTGGCGGGCCGACATCAGCGGATCGTCGGGGCGAGGGAACGGAATCCGGTCGATGATCACCAGCTGGCAGGTGTCGCCCGGCACGTCCAGTCCCTGCCACAGGCTGAGCGTTCCGAACAGGGACGTGTGCGGATCGGCCACGAACTGCTTGGCGAGCTCGGGTAGCTGGGCGTCGCCTTGGGCCAAGGTCGTCAGGTGGGGCAACCGCAGGCGCACCTCGGCGGCCGCGACTTCGGCGGCCCGACGTGAGGAGAACAGTCCCAAGGTCCGGCCGGCCGCTGCGTCCACCAGCTCCACGATCTCGGCCAACTGGGCAGCGCCCAACCCGTCGCGCCCAGGGACCGGCAGGTGCCGAGCGACGTACAAGATGGCCTGCTTGCCGTAGTCGAAGGGAGAGCCGACGTCCACACCCCGCCAGGGTCGGGCATCGACAGCCTCGGACTCCGAGTCGGGGGTTGCCCCCGAGTCCTTGCCTGCGACCGAGACCTTCTCCTCCTGGCGTAGACCCAGAGACCTCGCCACGACCCCGAAGTCGCCGCCGAGCCGCAGGGTCGCGCTGGTGAAGATGACGACGCGGTCCGCCAGCAACTTCTCCCGCAGCTGCTGCGAGACCTGCAGCGGCGCGACACACAACCGCGCGGGAGTCCGCTCACGGGCCTCGGCCAACCACAGCACGTCGGCCGAACTCGCCTCGGCCATCCGCGCCGCGACGTTGAACAGGTCCTGCACCAGGCCGCGGGCCTGGGTCCGCCCGGCCTCCTCCGACGCTGCGCCGCCTGCGCCGTTCGAGCCGGACCCGGTCGAGGCGCTCTCTTTGGGATACGCCGACAAGGTCGCGCGCGCGGCGTCGCGCACCAGCGCCAAGGCTCCGCCGAGGTGGTCTGGGAGCGTGTCGAAACGCCCTGGATCGCACTCTCGTAGGGCACCCGCGAGAGCGTCGGCCGCCTTGCCGAGCTCGTCGGCCTGGTCGCCTTCGACCCAACGCTGCGATCGCCGGGCGGCGCGCTCGACGTCCCCGGCGCTCAGCTCGTCGGTGGCGGCCTGCGTCACGCGGGCGGTCAGCTCGTGTGCCTCGTCGATGACCACGGCGTCGTACTCGGGGATCATCGGCACGCCTTGAATGGCGTCGATGGCGAGCAGTGAGTGGTTGGTCACGATGAGTTGTGACCGCTGGGCGCGCTCGCGAGCGTGCTCGGCAAAGCACTCCGCCCCGAACGGGCACTTCGCGGAGCCGAGGCACTCCCGGTGGTTGACGCTGACCTGTCGCCACACGCGATCGGTGTGGTGCGGAGCGTGATCACGCTCGCCTGTGCCGTCGCTCGCGGCCTCCTCCTCCGCCCAAGCCCGCAGTTCGAGCACCGCCTTGCCGAGCGACCCCTGGGGCACATCGACCAGCACGCCCTGGTCATCGGGTACACCTTCGCGGATCCTGTGCAGGCAGGCGTAGTTGGAGCGTCCCTTCAACACCGCATAGCGGGGTCGGTCCGCGGCCCGGGCAGGCAGCAGGTCGCCCACTGCGGCGACCAGCGCCGGCAGATCGCGCTCGACCAGTTGATGTTGCAACGCCAAGGTGGCAGTGGCGACGACTACTCGCTCCTCGCGCAACAACGCCGGGACAAGGTAGGCCAGGGACTTGCCCGTCCCGGTGCCGGCCTGGACGAGAAGGTGGTGGCCCGACTCGAAAGACTCCGCGACGGCTTCGGCCATCGTGACCTGGCCGAGGCGTTCTTGTCCGTCGAGCGCTTCAACGGCGGCTGCGAGGACCTGACGGAGGTCGGGATCGGCCGCCACCTCACTCGGCGGGGCCGGGCTCACGTGCCGGAGGTGGTTTTGCCGTTACCCCAGTTGTCACCGTCGCCGGTGCGGGAGAAGAAGCGCGGCTTGCCGTCCCGACACCCCGAATAGACCTCGGTGATCAACGGCTCGGCCTGACTGGTGAACTGCACCCGCACAGTGCGCGGACCCGGGTTGAGCACCTCGACGTGATACCCCGATTCGGCCGGCGCCCCCACCAAGCGCACCCGCCAGCCCTGGCACTCCGACACCACCAAACCGACATCGCCACGCCACGTCGCCCTGATCCGCGGGTAGGTATTGCCGTCCCAGTCCTTGTCCTCGTCGTCGACGGAGGGCGACGGGCTCGGCTTGGGCTTGGGCTGCTCTTTCGGTGGCTCCTGCTCCGGAAGCGCGGTCGGGGTCGGTTCGGGGCGCTTGGCGCGGATCACGATCTGCTTGCTGGTGGGTTGCGGAACCCCCGCGACGACGGGTGCCGACTCCTCTTGTTGCTCGGAGGCCTGGAACGACGGGTTGCCCACCGGGATCAGGTCGTCACCGGTGCGCGAGATGACCGTCCACACCATGGCGGAGCCGACGGCGACCACCATCAACCACGCCGTCAGGAGCCCGATCGGGCCACGCAGACGATTCACAACGGACATTCTTGCACTGTCCTGGCCAACCAAGGCGTACCGTTTCGCCATGCCCAGTGTGCTGGTGATCGAAGACGACGACGCGATTCGCGCCGCGCTACGCCGCGGGCTGACCGATCGCGGCCACGCCGTGGCAGTGGCCGCCACGGGTTTCACCGGCCTTGAGCACGCCCTGCGCGACACCCCGCAGGTGGTCCTGCTCGACCTGGGCCTCCCCGATATCGACGGGCTCACCGTGATCTCCATGATCCGGGCCACCAGCGACGTCCCGATCATCGTCATCACCGCCCAAGACGATGACCCGACCATGGTGCGCGCCCTCGACTCCGGTGCCGACGACTATGTCGTGAAGCCGTTCGGCACCGATCAGGTCGCTGCCCGGATCCGAGCCGTGCTTCGCCGAGGCGGGCAGAGTCTGCCTGGCTCCGAACCCATCCAGATCGGCCAGCTGGC
>JAKFXV010000163.1 GCA_021731205.1 Nocardioides sp.
GAGGCGGCCGTGGGTGTTTGGCTGGATGGCGGAGAGATGGATGGCGGGGCCTCGGTTGCACAGCCGGCCAGCAGCCCGCCCACGACGAGGGCGATCACAGCCGAGGCTGTCGACCCGAGCCGGTTCATGAGGGCGGCCGGGGTGAGAGCTCGGTGCAGCCACGCAACCGGCGCCAGTCCGCGACGGCATCGGCCCGTGCCTTGCCGGTGAGCTCGACAGGCCGGCCGCCGGGGCGGATCCGCGCCGGCACCCAGGTCTCCCCGACCACGGCTCCGTCCACGATCCGCAGCCGGAGGATGCCCGAGTCGGGGACGGCGTCGTGGTACCAAAGGAAGTTTCCGAGCCCATAGTTGACGTACGCCGAGTTGCCGTTCGGCGAGGTGAGCCAGCCCGATCCGAGCAAGACATGGGTATGCGTGCCGACGATCACGTCGGCGCCGGCCGCGGCGAGCCGCCGGGCGAGACTTCGCTGTCGCGGGGTCGGGCAGCCCTGGAACTCCACGCCCCAGTGCAGGTAGACCACCACGACGTGGTCGACCGCTGCGGCAGCACGCACGGCAGCAACGAGTGCACGACCGGCGTCGGAGTGGGCCGCAGCCAGGCCGGGGGAGTCCGGATCGGCCTCCCACAGCGGGCTGGAACCCTCGCGCGGAGAGTCGTCGGCGGCGATGAAGGCGACGTCGGTGCCGCGGATCGAGACGCGGTACGGCGCGAACGCGTCGGCCCGGTCGACCCCCACGCCGAGCACGGGGATCGGGCCCGTGCGTCTGGCAGCGAGCGTGTCACGAAGCCCGACGGCGCCGAAGTCGACCCCGTGGTTGTTGGCGACCGAGACCACGTCGACGCCGGCGGCAGCGAGCAGGTCAAGGGCGGCTGGGGAGCTGCGGAAGTGGTAGCGCTCGCTGGCGACCTCGAGCTCCTTGGGCGTACGCCGTCCGCGTTCGGTGATCGCCGACTCCAGATTGGCCATGGTCACGTCGGCTTCGCCCAGCGCGCCTGAGATGGCTCCCAGCCCGGTGTCCGGGTCGTCCAGCAGGGCTCGCAGCTGCGCCTCGAAGTGGATGTCGCCGACGAAGGCCAAGGTGAGCTCGCCCTGAGGCCCGGGATCGGGCTGTTCGGGTTGGCTGGGCGGGTCGTCTCTGGTCGACGGGGTCGGCTCCCGGGCCTGGTCGGCGCCGCGTCCGCTCGCATCCTGGGTCGCGACCCCCAGCATCAACGCGAGTGTGGCGACGGCCGCTGGCACCCCCGACTTGATGGCCATGGGCGCACCCTAGTCACGCGTGCCAAAGCGCGTAGTACGTTGACCAGGTGACTGGGGTGGCAATCCCCGTGCGCTGGGGCGGCATCGCTGCCCTGGTCGGCGCGCTGTGCTGGGCGATCAAGGGCGCCAGCATCTTGATCACCGGCTATCAGCCGCCTGTGATCTTCGAGGCCGCCCCGGCTCTCTTCGCGGTCGCGCTGGTGTCATTGGCGGGTTCGGCGCTGGCTCGTGCGCTGGGGGCGGGTGTTGCCCCGTCGACCAGGGACCGTGCTGTCTACGCGCTCGGGGTGGTGGCCTGGATCGCCGGTGTCGTGTCGGCAGTCACGGCTTTCGGAGAGGAAGTCTGGGGACCGGCGATCGCCGTGGCCTCGCTCAGCACCCTCACCGGCCTGGTGCTCTACGGCGTCGGCGGTCGCGGGGCCATCCCCCCGCTGCCCGGCGCGCTGCCCGCGCTGGCGATCGGCATCGGCTCGATCCCCATCATCGTGGTCGGCGGCGCCCTGTCCGAAGTCAACGAGCGGCTTCTGGAGCTCTCGGTGCTCGTCCTCGCCGGCCTGTGGGCCTGGCTGGGGCTGGTGCTTCTCGCGCCGCGAGTGGCCGAACCCGCCAGCTTGCCCGCCGCAGAGCTCTCGTAGGTGTCGCCGTGTCCGACTCGATCGTGCCGCAAGGGGAGACGCTCAGCTCGGGCTGGGAGCGGGAGGTCCCGGTCGACGACACCTTGATCCGCCGGGCGGTTCTGCTGCACGCTTCTTGGGCAGCCGCCGTCCCGGAGTCACTCGGTCGGCCGTTCGCGCGCACCGAGCGCTGGTCGGGAGGCTTCGTCGGGGATCGCGGGGAGCTGACGAACCCGATCATCGTGACCCAGCCGGTGACTTCGGCTGGACGGTTCGCCGAGCTCCTCGGGGAGGTGGGCGAGATCGTGCCGCCACGGGCGCCGTACTTCTTGTTGAGCCCGTTCCCGACCCCCGACCTGACGCCGTACGGCCTGGGGCTGATCGGTCATCCGCCGCTGATGGTGCGGTTCCCTGGTGACGCCGCACCGGATCTTCGACCGGGTGTCGAGCTGATACAGGTGGCAGACGCCGACACCCTCGCCGTGGCCGAGCGGGTCCTGGTCGAGGGATACCCGATGCCCGACCTGCTGCCCCTGCAACCAGGCTCGATCCTGGCCCCGCCGCTGATCGGCGATGGCACCACGCGGGTCTGGCTGGCTCTGGTGGACGGGGTGCCAGCTGCCGTCGCGGCTGCCCACGTCTGGGCCGAGTCGGTCTTGGTCGAGTACGTCGCGTCGCTGCCCGCGGCTCGGGGGCGGGGCGCCGGCGCCGCCGTGACCTGGGCCGCGACCACGTGCCGACCGGACCTGCCGGCGTTCCTCGTCGCCAGTGACGACGGCCGACCGCTCTACGAGCGGATGGGGTTTGTTGCCCTCGAGCGGTGGACCGCCTGGCTGCGGCCAGCAGCAGATTCAGGACGCGTTGGCGAGTGAGAGCTTCGTCTTCAGCGTCATCGTCACCTTCGTGTGCAACTGGCTGACCCGCGACTCCGTGACGCCGAGCACCTGGCCGATCTCAGCGAGCGTCAGGCCCTCGAAGTAGTACAGCGCGACGATGACCTGGTCGCGCTCGGCGAGTTGGCGCACGGCCTCCAGCAACTCGGGTCCCAGGTCGATGTCGCCGGAACCGTCGGCGGCCTTGGGCAGCAGTTCGTCGCCCACGCCGAGCTCGTCGATGCTGGCGACGTTGGTGTAGGAGACCTTGCGGTAGGTCTCTCGCAGATCGGTGATCGCGATCTGCAGCTCGGCAGCGATCTCGCGATCGGTCGGAGTGCGACCCAGCGACGTCTCCAGACTCGCCTGGGCGCGCTCGATGTCACGCTTCTTCTCACGCAACGACCGCGGGACCCAGTCCGAGGACCGCAGGCTGTCGATCATGGCTCCGCGGATGCGTGGCACGGCGTAGGTCTGGAACTGCAGGCCGCGTTCGAGCTCGAACTTGTCGATTGCGTCGATCAGACCGATCACGCCCTCGGAGATCAGGTCGCCTTGCTCAACGCTTTGTGGGAGACCCGATCGCACCCTGCCGGCGACGTACTTGACCAGGGGTGAGTACTGCACTACCAGCCGGTTGCGCAGTTCGAGGTCGCCGGTGGACTTGTAGCGCTGCCACAACTCGACGACCCAACGGTCCTGATCGCTCATGGGCCTCTTTACGAACGGGGATCAGACGTTCGGAATGTACACGCTTCAACTGACCCGGCGTGGCACATTCGCCGGCTTCGGCCGGAACGTCCACCGGTTCAGTCGTCGAGGAACGCGATCTCGTCCAGAAGCGCGCGCGACCGGGAGCTCGCTGTCGAGGCGGGCGACGGCACGCCGTGGGACTCGGGCGCCGCCTCCACCAGCAGCGCAGCATGGCTGGGCTTGTAGTCCCCGCCGGCCACGTCATGGGTCTGCCCACCGGCGGCGGACGCGGTGGCGAACTCGCGGTCGAAGTCGTAGCCGTAGTCGTCCATCGGCCATGAGTCCTGCGCGGGCAGTGATGCAGCGGTCTCGTAGGTCGCACCGCCGTCCACGGCGTCGTCGTACGCCGGGGTGGTCGGTATCTCCAGTGGCGGTGAGACGGCCTGGGTCTCCACCGAGCGGAGCATGCCGAACATTCCCCGAGCCAGCATGGTCATCTCCAACGCGGCCTGCTCGGTGGTGCGCACATCCATCCGCGACACCCGAACGGGGGCGCCGGTGGCTGCCCCGAGGTGGCGTCCGGCCGGGTCCTCGGCCAAGTGATGGGTCATGGCGTCCTCGATGATCGCGGTCAACTGAACGGGAGCGCATCGACGGTCACAGTCACGCTGACCTCGGTCTTGCTGCGCAGCTGCGGGATGCGGTGAAACAGGATCGTGGGGGCGGTTCGAGTCGCTTTCAGCGTAATGCGGCCGTCTTGGAACATCGTGAAACCATGCGGGCTCACCACAAGATTTCTTGACTTTCCTTCCGCGCGCGCCGCTTCGAGCGCAAGGAGTGCGGTCTGCTGGGTAGCGGTCTTGCCTTGCACGGCCACCGTGGCGGCATAGCCGGCCTGCTTGGCGGCATCGGGCAGCTGCATCCGGGTGAGAACGACCGACCCGCCGTCGATGGCACCGACGATGAGCACGGCCGAGAAGGCCAGCAGCAGCAGCGGTCGGAGGAAACCCAGGCGCGAAGCAGCCTCCGCGCGAACGCTCGGCTGCTGCCGGCCCGCAGGCCGGGGTTGGGTCGGGGGTCGATTAGGCACAGGTCGTCGCAGCCACGGTGCTGAACTGCAGGCCGCCCGCACCGGAGAAGTAGGCCATCTGGGCGGTCGCGGAGTTCGCATTGGTTGCTCCGGCGTTCCAGGCGAACAGGCAGTAGGCGCCCAGCGTGGCTGCGGATGCGGTGAGGGTCACGGTGTTGCCGGGGCTGACCTTGGCGCCGGCCAGCGCGCCGGTGCCGGCGGTGGTGCTGGTGGCGGTGTCGTTGCCGGTCGAGACCGACGGGTTGTCCACAACCCAGGTCTCGATCTGGGAGGCGGCGCCCCTGAGGTCGGCCTTCAACGAGGCGTCGACGCCCTTCTTGCGCTGGTTGAGGAAGATCGGGATCGCGATCGCGGCGAGGATGCCGATGATCACGATGACGACGAGGAGCTCGATCAGAGTGAAGCCCTGATCCTTGTCCCGAAGGGACCTCTGTAGGCGAGCGATCATGGGTTCTCCTGGGGAAGCTGCCTGGTGGACTGTTATCTGTCTCGGCACACGGGGCGGTGGTCTTGAGCGATCTGGGCAACTAATGGCCCAACGAGGCCGAATGCCCAACGAGGCCAAATGCCCAACGAGGGTGGAGCGGCGTCCGCCGCACCACCCTCGTTGAAAGGGGAAGTTGCTACTTCAGCTGGGTCACGCGCACGTGGTGGCTGCCACGGTGCCGGTCTGCAGACCGCCGGCCTGCGAGATGTAGGCCATCTGCGCGGTGGCCGAGGTGGCGCTGGTGGCGCCGGCGTTCCAGGCGAACAGGCAGTACGCACCCACGGTGGCCGCGGAAGCGGTCAGCGTGACGGTGTTGCCCGGGCTGACCTTGGCGTTGAGCAACGCGCCGGTGCCAGCGGTGGTGCTGGTGGCGGAGTCGTTGCCGGTCGTGACCGAGGGGTTGTCCACGATCCACGTCTCAACCTGAGTGGCTGCGCCCTTGAGGTCGGACTTCAGCGAAGCGTCGACGCCCTTCTTGCGCTGGTTGAGGAAGATCGGGATCGCGATCGCGGCGAGGATGCCGATGATCACGATGACGACGAGGAGCTCGATCAGGGTGAAGCCCTGGTCCTTCTCCTTCATGGACTTCTGCAGTCGAGCGATCATGAGGTTTCTCCTGGGGAAGCTAACTTGATGAGCGCGGTTCCTCACCGGTTCCCGGGGGCCTTGGCGCGTCGGACATTGATGTTTTCGGTGCCCGCATATCCGGGCTTTAGTCAACTCTTGAAGAATTTTTAACTTGGTTGGTGAAAAGGCCGCGCGGATGAGTGATGGGTCACCCGAATGGCCGAACTCGCGGCTCAGCCGATGAGATCGAAAACCTTGAAGATCGGCATGTAGAGAGCGATGATCATCGACCCCACGACGCCGCCGAGGAACGCGATCATCAGTGGCTCGATGAGTGCGGTGAGCGCCTCGGTGGTCGCCTCGACTTCCTCGTCGTAGAACTGCGCGATCTTGGCGAGCATCTGGTCGATCGAGCCCGATTCCTCGCCCGAGCCGATCATCTGGACCACCATCGTGGGGAACACATCGTGCTCCCCGAGCGGCCCCGCGACGGTCTCGCCGCGGCGTACGGAGTCTTGGACGTCCTTCAGGGCGCGGGCGATGACGACCGAACCGGTCGTGTCGGCGACGATCTCAAGTGACTGCAAGATCGGCACGCCCGAAGACAACAAGGTGCCGAAGTTCCGAGCGAATCGCGCCAAGGCCAACTTCTGGAAAAGGTTGCCAAACACCGGAAGTTTGAGTTTCAACGGATCCACGACGTTGCGCACGGCTTCGGTCTTCCCGTAGCGGCGCCACAAGAACAACCCGATCACAGAACTGACAATCATGATCGGCAACAAGAAGCGCATCATTCCCGAAAGGAACACCAAGAAGCGCGTGGGTAGCGGCAATTCACCGCCTAGGTCCTCGAACATGCTCGCGAAGACAGGGACGATGAAGACGAGCATGCCCAGGCACATCAAGATGGCGAGGATGAAGACCACCACAGGGTAGGTCATGGCGGCCTTGATCTTGCCCGCAGCTTCACCTCCGCCTCATAGTTCTCCGCGATCTGGCGCA
>JAKFXV010000322.1 GCA_021731205.1 Nocardioides sp.
GGGCCCCACCCGCGGCGACGACCTCGCGGCGTACCGGATCGACGCCGGCTGTAGCGAGTTCTTGACCGACCTGCGAGCAGCAACCCGATTCGCGGCTGCCGAAAGCTAGCGGCGCGCGGTCAGAGCGTGCGCACGAAGATGTGCTCGGCCGCCTCGAAGTCGATCTCGGCGGACTCGCCGCCTGAGCCGATGAGTACGCCGTCGCGGGCCGCCGTCACGACAATCGTCTTGTCGGGCCCGGCGCCGACCCGGCGCAGGGTCACCATCAACTTCTCGTCCTTCTGCATCTCTTCGGAGATCCGGCGCACCCGCACCCGCGACGGCTCCGGCCCGGCCACGTCGGCCAGCGCCTGGACACCTTCCATGAACTCCTCGCCCCGCGGCTGGCCGAGCTCCTCGAGCCCCGGGATCGGGTTGCCGTACGGCGACTCGGTCGGGTGTCCGAGCAACTCCAGCAGTCGTCGCTCGACGGTCTCGGACATCACGTGTTCCCAGCGACAGGCCTCGGCATGGACGAGCTCCCAGTCGAGCCCGATCACGTCGACGAGCAGTCGCTCGGCCAACCGGTGCTTGCGCATCACCCGGGTCGCCAGCCGCAGCCCCTCGTCGGTCAGCTCGAGATGGCGATCGCCCTCGACGGTGAGCAGGCCGTCGCGTTCCATCCGGGCCACGGTCTGTGAAACGGTCGGGCCGCTTTGGTGCAGCCGCTCCGCGATGCGTGCCCGCAGCGGCACGATGTCTTCCTCGACCAACTCGTAGATGGTGCGGAGGTACATCTCGGTCGTGTCGATGAGGTCACTCACCTCGCCATTGTGGCACCACCTAGGGTGAAGTCGATGCCGTCCGTGATGTGGTTCAGACGCGATCTGAGAGTGCACGACCACCCGGCCCTGCTGGCCGCGACGGAGGCGGCGTCGGACGGGGTGGTGCCGCTGTTCGTGATCGATCCCGTGCTGTGGGAACGCTCCGGGGCACCGCGCCGGGCCTATCTCGCCGCGTCCTTGCGCGCGCTCGACGAACAACTCGGCGGCCGACTCACGGTGCGGTGCGGCGATCCGGTCGACGTCGTGCCGCAGGTCGCCCGGGAGGCAGCCGCCCCCAGCGTGCACGTCAGCGCCGACTTCGCGCCGTACGGCGTCGCCCGAGATGCCATGGTCGGCCGAGCGCTGGGCCAGACGCCGCTGGTGCCGCTCGGATCGCCGTACGCCGTCGCGCCCGGGCGAGTGCTCACCGGCGCCGGCCAGAGATTCAAGGTGTTCACACCGTTCTTCCGGGCCTGGCTCGCCCACGGTTGGCGCAGCCCGGTCGGTGCACCGGCCACCGATCAGCACTGGGTCCGGCTGCGCGGGGACCAGATCCCGGGACCGATCGCGGAGGTGGACCTCCCTCCGGTCGGGGAAACGGCGGCGTTGGCCCGCTGGGAAGAGTTCCGACCGAGGCTGGGGACCTATGCCGGTGACCGCGACCGGCCCGACCGTGACGCCACGTCCCGGTTGTCCGCACCGTTGCGCTGGGGCGAGATCCACCCCCGGACGCTGCTGGCCGACTTGGACGACTCGGCCGCCCACAGCAAGTTCCGCGCGGAAGTGGCCTGGCGGGAGTTCTACGCCGAGGTGTTGGCGGCCAATCCCGAGGCGACGTGGCGCCCGTTGCGCCCGGAGTACGACCGGATCCGGTTGGCGGCAGCTGGGCCCGCCTTCGAGGCCTGGCGGCAGGGCCGCACCGGCTTTCCTATCGTCGACGCCGGCATGCGGGAGTTGCTCGCGACCGGGCTCATGCACAACCGGGTCCGGATGATCGCGGCCAGCTTCTTGATCAAGGATCTGCACCTCGACTGGCGGCTCGGCGCCCGGCACTTCATGGATCACCTGATCGACGGTGACGTCGCCTCCAACCAGCTCAACTGGCAGTGGGTCGCTGGCTGCGGTACCGACGCGGCGCCGTACTTCCGGGTGTTCAACCCGACCGGACAGGGGCGCAAGTTCGACCCCGACGCCGCCTACATCCGACGCTGGGTTCCGGAGCTGGCCCGCGCGAGCGACCCGCACGAGCCCACTGACTGCCCGGACTACCCGGAGCCCATCGTCGACCATGCCGCGGAGCGTCTGGAGGCCCTCGCCAGATGGGCCGAGATACGGCCACCTGTGCCACCGGATTGACCGCGGCACGGCCAGGAACGATGATTGCCCAATGCCGATTTTGAACGATCCAATGCCGTGGTGGCGGAACGCGGTCTGCTACCAGATCTACGTACGCAGCTTCGCCGACAGCGACGGCGACGGCATCGGTGATCTGCCCGGGGTGACCGCCCGACTGCCCCACCTGCGCGACCTCGGGGTGGACGCGCTGTGGCTCACGCCGTTCTACACCTCACCCCAACACGATCACGGGTACGACGTCGCCGACTACTGCGATGTCGACCCGCTGTTCGGTCGGCTGAGTGACGCGGACGACCTGATCCGCGCCGCCCACGAACTCGACCTGAAGGTCATGGTCGACATCGTCCCCAACCACACGTCCTCGGAGCACGCGTGGTTCCGGGAGGCCCTGGCGGCCAAGCCGGACTCTGCCGCCCGGCGCCGCTACCTCTTCCGCGATGGGCGTGGTCCCGCCGGTGAACTGCCGCCCAACAACTGGCGCTCGGTCATGGGCGGGGAGGCGTGGACGAGGGTCATCGAGGCGGACGGGACCCCCGGCCAGTGGTACCTCCACCTGTTCGACTCCTCACAGCCCGATCTCGACTGGCGCAACCCGGAGATCGGAGACATGTTCGAGGAGGTGCTGCGCTTCTGGCTCGACCGCGGGGTCGACGGGTTCCGGATCGACGTCGCGCACTCGCTGTTCAAGGCCGAAGGTCTCCCGGACTACGACGAGCCCCAGGACCGCCCGGCCCCGACAGCCTTCACCGAGGACGGCGCCCTGCTCGACCAGCACTTCGATCAGGGCCCGATGTGGGACCAGCCCGAGGTCCACGACGTCTACCGCCGCTGGCACAAGGTGCTGGCCGGCTACGACGGCGATCGGGTGACGGTCGCCGAAGCCTGGACCCACACGCGTGAGTCGATGGCTCGCTACGTCCGTGCCGACGAGCTCAGCCAGTCGTTCAACTTCGCCTGGCTGGAGTCCCCGTGGTCCGCCTCGGCGTTCAGGCGAGTCATCGTCGACACCTTCGCGGCCCTCGACGCGGTCGGCGCAGCGCCGACGTGGGTGCTCAGCAACCACGACACCGTCCGACACACCACGAGGTACGGCGGCGGGGCGCTCGGCCGCGCTCGGGCACGCGCAGCCACGCTGACCATGCTCGCCCTGCCTGGGTCGTCGTACCTCTATCAAGGCGAGGAGCTCGGCCTGGAACAGGTCGAGGTGCTCCCCGAGCACCGCCAGGACCCGGTGTGGTTCCGCAGCGGCGAGCCGGGGCGTGACGGCTGCCGGGTGCCGATGCCGTGGAGCGGCGACCACCCGCCGTACGGCTTCGGAGGGCCTGCATGGATCCCGCAACCCGCCGACTGGGCTGGACTGACGGTGGCTGCCCAGCAGGCGGATCCGCGCTCGACGCTTCGCTGGTACCAGAACGTCCTGCGGGCTCGCCGCGACCTGGTCGGAGCCAGCGTCGAGATCGTCGATCTCGGTCCTGACGTGCTGGCGTTCCGCCGCGGTGACCTGCTGGTGCTCGTGAACTGCGGCGCCTCAGCCGTACCCCTACCCGCAGGCGAGGTCATCGCGAGTAGCGACCCGAGCCAACCCGATCCGACGTCGTTGGAGCCCGACTCGGCGGTATGGATCCGCGACTGAGGTCGACGCGCGGATCAACCATGCGCAAACCACTTGTCCGACCTCCGGGGTGCGACGTAGTTTGGGTGACACACGGAAAGGAGGTGGTCCGAGGAATGAGTTCTTTTGGGACTTGTGAGGTGGCTGCTAGCTAGCAGCTCCACTGCCGACAGGGTTACCTGCGCAGCGTTTCGAAGCTGCCAGCGAATCCCAGCAGTCACCCGGCCCGCAGGCGCTCCGGACTAGTCCTTCGGAGGCCGAGGACCAACTCCTGAGGAGTGGGACTCGACGCCTGCGGGTCGTTCCATTTCCGGCCCCCAACTCGGCGACCCGTCAATCACGTGTCGACACGCCGCAGATGTGCCTACATGAGTGACGGCTCGGCATCGAGGGCAGCATTGAACTGCGCTTGGTAGAGCCGGGCATAGGCTCCGGCCCTGTCCAGCAGTTCGTCGTGCGTGCCCTGCTCCACGATCGCCCCGTCCTCCATCACCAAGATCAGATCCGCGTCACGAATCGTGGACAGGCGGTGGGCGATGACGAACGAGGTCCGGTCGCTGCGTAGCGCGGCCATGGCGTGTTGCAACAACAGCTCGGTCCGGGTGTCGACCGACGAGGTCGCTTCGTCGAGGATCAGCAAGGCCGGATCGGACAGGCTGGCTCGCGCGATGGTGATCAATTGCCGCTCGCCGGCTGACAGGTTCGACCCCTCCTCGTCGATGACGGTGTCGTAGCCCTCCGGGAGCGAACGCACGAACCGGTCCACGAAGGTCGCCCGCGCGGCGTTCAGGATCTCCTCCTCGGTGGCGCCGGGACGGCCATAGGCGATGTTGTCGCGAATCGTCCCGGCGAACAGCCAGGTGTCCTGCAGCACCATGCCGATCTGGCCTCGGAGTACGCCGCGCGGCATGGTCGCGATGTCGACGCCATCGAGGGTGATCCGGCCGGAGTCGAGCTCGTAGAAGCGCATGATCAGGTTGACCAGCGTCGTCTTGCCGGCTCCGGTCGGCCCGACGATCGCGACGGTCTGGCCGGGCCGAGCGAGCAGGTTGAGATCGTGGATCAGGGGCCGCGCCGGGTCGTAGGAGAAGCTCACCCGCTCGAAGGCGACCTCGCCGCAGTGACGCGCCCCTGAACCGTTGGCGCCGTTCGGGCTCGGCGTCACCGGATCGGGTGCCTGCTCGGGCGCGTCGAGCAACTCGTAGACCCGCTCCACCGACGCCACCCCCGACTGCAGCAGGTTGGCCATCGACGCGACCTGCATGAGCGGATGGGTGAACTGACGGGAGTACTGGATGAACGCCTGAACGTCGCCCAGAGACATGCTCCCGGACGCCACTCGGAGCCCGCCGAGCACCGCGATCAGCACGTAGTTGAGGTTCCCGATGAAGGTGACGATCGGCATGATCAGTCCGCTCACGAACTGGGCGCCGAACGAGGCTTCGTAGAGCCGTTCGTTCTCGGCTTCGAAGACCTGCTCCACCTCACCGGAGCGACCGAAGACCTTGACCAGCGCGTGTCCGGAGAACGCCTCCTCCACGTGTGCGTTCAGGGTGCCGGTGCGCCGCCACTGGGCGATGAAGAGCCCCTGGGATCGCTTCATCACCAGGCTCGTGACCCACATCGACAACGGCACCAACACCAACGCGATGACCGCCAGCAACGGCGAGATCCACACCATCATCGACAGCACAGCCAGGACCGTCAGCAGTGAGACGAGCATCTGGCTCAGCGTCTGCTGGAGGGTCTGGCTGACGTTGTCGATGTCGTTGGTCACTCGACTCAACAGCTCCCCACGTGGCTGTCGGTCGAAGTAGCTCAACGGAAGTCGGTTGACCTTGTCTTCCACGTCCGAGCGCAGGCGGAACACCGTGCGCTGGACGACGTCGTTCAACACGTAGCCCTGGATCCAGGCGAGCGCGGAGGCGACCACGAACACCGCCAGCGCCAGCGCCAGCACCTGGGCGACTGCAGCGAAGTCGACACCGACCCCCGGGGTCAGGTCCATCGCTGCCATCATGTCGGCGACCCGGTCGTCGCCGCGGGCCCGCGCTGCGGCCACCGCCTCGGCCTTCGTCATCCCGGCCGGCAGCCGAGCGCCGATCAGACCTGAGAACACCAGGTCCGTCGCGTGACCGAGGATCTTCGGCCCGAACGCGTTGATCACCACCGAGCCGAGAGCCATCGCGAGCACGCAGACCGCGGCCCCCCGCTCGGGTCGCATCCCGATCAGGAATCGCAGTGCCGTGGCCTTGAACGACATTGCCTTGCCGCCCACCAACCCGCTGTGCATCGGCCCGCGGCCGGGGCCGCCGGTCTGCTGGACCCGCTCGGTCTCCTGGAGCCGCGCCGGCTCGTCGTTTCGGTCCGAAGGCCGGCTCGGCGGGGTCATGCGGCCTCCTCGTCACTGAGCTGCGAGGAGACGATCTCCTGGTACGTCGGGCAGCCGCGCAGCAGCTCGGCATGGGTGCCCCGACCGACGATGACACCGTCGTCGAGCACGACGATCAGGTCGGCAGCCCGGATCGTGGAGACCCGCTGGGCCACGACGAGTACGGTCGCGTCCTTGGTGAGGGGGACCAGGGCGGCGCGCAGTCGCGCATCGGTGGCCAGGTCGAGGGCTGAGAAAGAGTCGTCGAAGCACAACAGCCGCGGGCGGCGCAGGAG
>JAKFXV010000067.1 GCA_021731205.1 Nocardioides sp.
CGGGGGGAGACCTCTGGCTACCTCCCCGAGGACTACCTCGCCACCTTGGTCGCTCACGCCCCGGAGCTACACGTGCACACGGTGCTCGCTGATCGCCGTAGTGTGCCCGATGTCGACGCCCTGACACGGCTACTGGCACAACGGGGGAGCCGGCTCGTGGTGGCTGACCTCATGCGTGACGACGGAACCGCCCGGCACGACCCCGGACGTCTCTCGATGGCGTACTCCAACCTCATGGGTTGTTGACGAGCATGCGAGGATTCGGCCCATGGCGATGACGGCACAGGTCAAGGCGGAACTGTCCAACACACCCGTCACCAAGACCTGCTGCCGCAAGGCGGAGGTGGCCTCCACACTGCGCTTCGCAGGTGGGCTGCATCTGGTCAGCGGCAAGATCGTGGTGGAGGCCGAACTCGACACCGGAGCCGCCGCCAGACGGCTGCGCAAGGACATCTCGGAAGTGTTCGGACACGACAGCGACGTGGTCGTGGTGCAAGGCAACGGCCTGCGCAAGGGCACGCGGTACGTCGTCCGGGTCAGCAAGGACGGTGAGGCCCTCGCCCGCCAGACGGGCCTGGTCGACACCCGGGGGAGGCCGGTCCGAGGCCTGCCCCCGCAGGTAGTGGCCGGAGCCGGATGCGACGCCGTCGCCGCCTGGCGTGGAGCGTTCCTCGCCCATGGCTCGCTGACCGAACCCGGCAGATCCTCGGCACTGGAAGTCACCTGCCCGGGCCCCGAAGCCGCGCTGGCTCTGGTGGGAGTGGCTCGCCGGTTGAGCATCCAGGCCAAGGCGCGCGAAGTGCGTGGTGTTGATCGGGTAGTGATCCGCGACGGTGACCTGATCGGGGCGCTGCTCACGCGACTCGGCGCGCACGAGTCGCTGATGGCCTGGGAGGAACGCCGGATGCGGCGCGAGGTCAGGGCCAGCGCCAACCGACTTGCCAACTTCGATGATGCCAACTTGCGCCGCTCGGCGCGGGCCGCCGTGGCCGCCGGAGCGCGGGTTGAGCGAGCGCTGGAGATCCTCGGTGAGGACGTCCCCGATCATCTGCGGATGGCAGGCAACCTCCGCACGCAGCACAAGCAGGCCTCACTTGAAGAACTCGGCCAGTTGCACGACCCGGTGCTGACCAAGGACGCGATCGCGGGTCGGATCCGGCGCTTGTTGGCGATGGCCGACAAGCAGGCCGAAGAGCTCGGCATTCCCGACACGGAGGCGTCCCTGACGCCGGAGATGTTGGCTGACGAGAGCTGAGCCGACCCCGGGACGTGAACACGGAATTGGATCGCTCCAAACCCGCGATATGGTGCCTTGGAACGCGCCCGCGAGTGCGGGCCGGCAGTAGCGCAGCACCCGACTAACCGACTACCAGGAGCAGCCCCGTGACCGTACGTGTTGGGATCAATGGCTTCGGCCGGATCGGCCGCAACTTCTTCCGGGCCGTGCAGGCCTCCGGTGCCGACATCGAGATCGTCGCCGCCAACGATTTGATGGACAACTCGGCCATCGCGCACCTGCTGAAGTACGACTCGGTGCTCGGCGTACTCGCGGATGAGGTCACAGCCGATGCCGCCTCCATCACCGTGGGGGGCAAGACCATCCGGGTGTTCGAAGAGCGGGACCCGGCCGCCATCGCCTGGGGCGACGTCGGTGCGGACATCGTCATCGAGTCGACCGGCATCTTCACCGACGCGACCAAGGCGAAGGCGCACCTCGCCGGTGGCGCAACCAAGGTGATCATCTCGGCACCGGCCTCCAATGAGGACGCCACGTTCGTGATGGGTGTCAACCACGACCAGTACGACCCCGAGCGGCACCACATCGTGTCCAACGCGTCATGCACGACGAACTGTCTGGCACCGATGGCCAAACCGCTGCACGACGAGCTGGGCATCGTGAAGGGTCTGATGACCACGGTGCACGCCTACACCCAGGACCAGAACCTGCTGGACGGGCCGCACAAGGACATGCGCCGGGCTCGGGCGGCCGCGCTCAACATCATCCCGACCTCGACGGGAGCCGCCAAGGCGATCGGGCTGGTCCTCCCGGATCTGAAGGGCCGGCTGGACGGCTACGCTCTGCGCGTCCCCACGCCGACCGGCTCGGCGACCGATCTCACTTTCGAGGCCGGGCGCGAGACCACCGTCGATGAGGTCAACGCGATCGTCAAGGCCGCAGCCGACGGCCCGCTCAAGGGCTACCTGAAGTACACCAGCGACCCGATCGTGTCCTCCGACATCGTCACCGACCCGTCGTCGTGCGTCTTCGACTCCGGGCTCACCAAGGTGATCGGGAACCAGGTCAAGGTCGTCGGGTGGTACGACAACGAGTGGGGCTACTCCAACCGATTGGCCGATCTGACGGTGCTGATGGGGGCCTCGCTCTGATCGCGGACGGGTTGTCGTCGCTGGGCGATGTCGCCGGCAGGCGAGTCCTGGTCAGGTCGGATCTCAACGTGCCCTTGGGAGTCGCGCTCGACGCGGCCGGCGCCGAGGTTCGCTCGATCAGCGACGACGGCCGGATCCGAGCCAGCCTCCCCACGATCCAGGCGCTGTCGGACGCCGGCGCCCGCGTGATCGTGGCCGCACACCTGGGACGGCCCGGCGGCAGGGTCAACCCGGCGTACTCGCTGAAGCCGGTGGCGGACCGGCTGGGCGAACTGCTCGGGCGCCGGGTGTCGTTCGCCACCGACACGGTCGGGGAGAGTGCCCTGGCGACGGTCGCCGCGCTGGGAGATGGCGACGTCGCGGTCGTGGAGAACGTCCGCTTCTCCGCAGCCGAGACGAGCAAGGACGACGCCGAGCGGGGCGCCTTCGCGGACTCTCTCGCGGCGCTGGCCGATGCGTTCGTGTCGGACGGCTTCGGCGTCGTACATCGCAAACAGGCCTCGGTCTACGACGTAGCCAAGCGACTGCCCGCCGCCATGGGCGGGCTCGTTGCACGGGAGGTCGGCGTACTCCGACGGCTGACCGTCAACCCGGAACGGCCCTATGTCGTGGTGCTGGGCGGTTCCAAGGTGTCGGACAAGCTGGGCGTGATCGACAACCTCATGGGCACCGCAGACGTGCTGGTGATCGGCGGGGGCATGGTCTTCACGTTCCTCAAGGCGCAGGGTCATGAGATCGGCCGCAGCCTGCTGGAAGAGGATCAGCTCGAGACGTGCCGGTCCTACCTGGCCCGCGCAGCCGAGACCGGTGTGGAGATCGTGCTGCCCACCGACATCGTGGTCGACACGACCTTCCCGACCGGCGACACCCGTCCCGACCCCGTCGTCGTACCCGCCTCCAACATTCCTGCGGACTCCATCGGCCTCGACATCGGCCCGAACTCGGCAGCCGCGTTTGCCGCGGTCCTGGCCAAGGCGCGGACGGTGTTCTGGAACGGCCCGATGGGCGTGTTCGAGGTGCCGGAGTTCGCTGCCGGCACGCGCGCGGTGGCCGAGGCTTTGAGCCAGGTCGACGGATTGTCCGTCGTGGGGGGTGGGGACTCCGCGGCAGCGGTGAGAGCCCTCGGATTCGCCGACAGCGACTTCGGGCACATCTCTACCGGCGGCGGCGCGAGCCTGGAGCTTCTCGAGGGCAAGGTCCTGCCCGGAATCGCGGTCCTGGAAGGAAGCATGTGAGCGAGCGCACCCCGCTGATGGCGGGCAACTGGAAGATGAACCTCACCCACCACGAGGCGGTGCTGTTGGTTCAGAAGTTGGCCACCATCCTCTCCGACAAGTCACACGACTACGGTCGCGCCGAGGTGGTCGTCGTACCCCCGTTCACCGATCTGCGATCTGTGCAGACGTGTGTCGACGGAGACCACCTGGCCATTCGGTACGGCGCTCAAGACGTGTCGACCCACGACGCCGGCCCCTACACCGGCGAGATCTCCGGTGCGATGCTGGCGAAGCTGGGGTGCTCGTATGTCGTCGCGGGCCACTCGGAGCGCCGGGAGTACCACGCCGAGACTGACGCGGTTGTGAACGCGAAAGCGCACCAAACCGTGCGGCACGGCATGGTGCCGATCGTGTGCGTCGGTGAGGGACTTGCGATCCGTCAAGCCGGCGAGCAGGTGCCGTACACCTTGGCCCAGGTCGACGGTTCGCTCGCCGGGTTCACAGCCGAGCAAGTCGCCGGGTTGGTCGTGGCCTACGAGCCGGTCTGGGCGATCGGCACTGGCGAAGTGGCGACCCCGGACGACGCCCAAGAGGTCTGTGGCGCGATCCGGGCGCGGATCGGCAACGTCCATGGCGCGGCGGCAGCTGCCGGCGTACGCATCTTGTATGGCGGCTCGGTGAAGGCGGCCAACATCGCCGGGATCATGGCTCGACCAGACGTCGACGGCACCCTGGTCGGCGGTGCCAGCCTGGACGCGGACGAGTTCGGCGGAATCTGCCGCTTCTACGCGATGCCGGTCCTCTGAGGCCCGCGTCGGTGACGTAGGATTCGCCATCATGATCACTTTGTTCACCATTCTGCTGGTGATCACCAGTGCACTCCTGATCCTCTTGGTGCTGCTGCACAAGGGACGCGGCGGAGGCCTCTCGGACATGTTCGGCGGCGGCATGACCAGTTCGTTGGGCGGGTCGTCCATCGCGGAACGCAACCTTGACCGGTTCACGATCGGGATCGGTGTTATCTGGTTCGCGTGCATCCTCGCGCTCGGACTGATCATGGCCTATCAGGGCGTCTGAGGAAGGGGCATAGCCGTGGCTGGTGGAGGAAGCGCGATTCGAGGTAGCCGCGTCGGTGCCGGGCCCATGGGCGAGGCCGAACGCGGCGATGCCGCGCCGCGGCAGCCGGTGACGTACTTCTGCTCGCATGGTCATCGGTCCGTCGTGGCCTTCTCCGTCGAGGCGCAGGTGCCCGACTCCTGGGATTGCCCCAAGTGTGGTCTCCCCGCATCTCGTGACGCCGAGAACCCGCCTCCGGCCCCCAAGATCGAGCCGTACAAGACGCACCTTGCTTATGTGAAGGAGCGACGCTCGGACGCCGAGGCGGCTGACATCCTCGACGAGGCGATCCAGCTGCTGCGCACCCGTCGGAAGTCCGGCGACATCATCTTCTAACCCGCCGAGGCGTCACAAACACGCGTCGAAGCGTCACAAACATCCCCGCGAGGCGTCAACAAATCCGGCCGACGCGTCACTCAGTCGAGTCGAGGCGTCAGTTCTCCATCGGCCAATGTCGCTCTCTGTGGCGACCTGTGGACAGAGATCCGCGCGTTTGCCGAAGTTTGCGCATGCTTAGTGCATGAAAGATGTGTTTCCATCGTGGTTCCCCGTGTTCGGTGAGTCCTTGGGCGTTGACTGCCCTTTGCCGATTCACCGGCCCTTCACGCCAGCGGAGGCCGCCACCAGCGGCGTGCCGGCTCGACTGGTGCACGAACTGATCGAGCGTGGCGTCCTACGCCGCGTCACCCGCGGTGTGTACGCCGCATCCCAGCTCGAAGACAGCATCGAGACGCGTGCGCAGGCGCTGTCGCTCGTGGTCCCCGCTTCCGCGGTCGTCGTCGATCGAACGGCCGCCTGGTTTCACGGCGTACCGATTCTGCCGCGTCGTACTCATCCGGAAATCCCGCCCATCTCGGTGTTCCAGCGCGAGGGAACTCGGGTACGCCGTGCTGGCGTGACGGGCGGGAAGCGGGCACTCCTAGATCGAGACGTGCAGGTGGTCTGCGGCGTACGCGTCACCTCACCCGCGCGCACTGCGCTCGACCTCGGACGAATGCTGTGGCGCTTCGACGCACTGGCCGCCCTCGATGGCTTCCTCAGGATGGGCGTCGATCAGGGTGCCCTACTGGCGGACAGTGATCGATTCCGCGGGTTCCGGGGTGTGTGCCAACTGCGAGATCTGCTCCAGATTGCCGACGGGCGCGCCGAGTCGCCGGGGGAGTCAGCACTGCGCCTGCATTGGTACGACGCTGGGTTGCCGCGCCCCGAACTCCAGTGGTGGGTCGAAGACGACGATGGCAATGCGATCTACCGGCTCGACCTGGCGCTTCCAGAACACCGCTACTGCGCCGAGTACGACGGCCAGCAATTCCATCTCGGCGTTCGCGCGGAGGCTCATGACGAGCGACGCAGGTCCTGGTTGCGCACCGAGCGATCCTGGACCGTGGAGGTCTTCCGCAAGGAAGCCATCTATGCGCTGGGAGCGAATCCAACGACACGCTTGATCTCGTCGTACGACGCGGCCCGGGCGGCCTGAGTGAGTCGACCGGCTCAGCCGATCAGCGCTGCCGCGTCCTGATCGACGAACCACATCGTGCTCGACAATCCGCTGACACGTGCAGCGGGCAACATTTCTGACGCCTCGCCGCGAGTTTGTGACGCCTCGACCGGAGTTTGTGACGCCTCGGCGCGTGTTTGTGACGCCTCGGCGAGGGCGGTGGCGACGGCGTGAGCCTT
>JAKFXV010000068.1 GCA_021731205.1 Nocardioides sp.
GAGCCAGGCTGGTGACCGAACGGTCGACCGTGCTGTACCCCATGCGCGGAGTCTCGGAGCTGGCGCGGATGACCCCCGCGGCCGTGCAGTCGAAGTACGGCATCCCTCCTGCGCGCTATCCCGAGCTGGCCGCGTTGGTGGGTGAGGACTCCGACAACCTGCCTGGGGTGCCGGGGGTAGGCCCGAAGACGGCTGCCAAGTGGCTGGAGTCGTTTGACGGCCTGGACAACCTGATCGCCCGGGTGGACGAGGTCCCGGGCAAGGCGGGTGACAACCTGCGACTGCATCTCGGCGACGTGATCCGCAACCGGCATCTCAACGGGCTGATCCGAGATCTCCACCTCGACCTGGCCCCGGGCGACCTCGCGGCCCAGCCGTGGGACCGCCACGAGGTGCACACTCTTTTCGACGGCCTCGAGTTCCGGGTGTTGCGCGAACGCCTCTTCGAGACCCTCGAGGCCGAGGAGGAGGTCATCGAGGGCAACGTCGAGCTGATCGACGCGGCGCTGAGCCCTGGACAACTCGGTGGCTGGCTCGCCGAGCACACGGGCGACGCCGGTGCACCGAGCGGGCAACGGGTCGGCATCGCTGTGCGTGGCTCGTGGCGCAGTGGCTCCGGCGACGTCTGGTCGATCGCACTCGCCGCAGCGGACGGGACGGCGACGAGCATTCACACCGACGCCATGGCCGCGGAGGACGAGGCGGCGCTGTCTGGATGGCTGGCGGATCCGCAGCGGCCCAAGGTGCTGCACGACGCCAAAGGGCCGATGCAGGCGTTGCACGCCCGGGGGTGGCCGCTGCGGGGACTGATCAGCGACACGGCCTTGGCCGCGTACCTCGTGCGCCCCGACCAACGCTCCTACGACCTGGCCGACCTCACCGTTCGCTACCTCAAGCGAGAGCTGAAACAGGGCTCCGTCGACTCTGGACAGCTGAGTTTCGATTCGCTCGGCAGCGACGACGGCATGGCATTGATGCTGGAGGCGCGAGCAGTGCTCGACCTCGCCGAGGCCCTCGACGCCGAGGTGGCCGATCATGGCGGGGCAGCGCTGTTGGCGGACGTGGAACTGCCGCTGATCGACCTGCTCGCCCACATGGAGCGCACCGGCATCGCCGTCGACGCCGAGCTCCTGGCTCGGCTCGAAGCGGAGTTTGCCAACGAGGTGCGCCGGGCGGCCGACGAGGCGTACTCAGTCATCGGCAAGGAGATCAACCTCGGTTCTCCGAAGCAACTCCAGGTCGTGCTGTTCGATGAGCTCGCCATGCCCAAGACCAAGCGGACCAAGACCGGCTACACGACTGACGCCGAGGCTCTACAACAGCTCTTCGAACGCACCGAGCACCCATTCCTGCTGGCCCTGCTGCGCCATCGCGACGTCACCCGGTTGCGCCAGACCGTGGAAGGGCTGATCAAGACGGTGGCCGACGACGGTCGGATCCACACCACGTTCAATCAGCTGATCGCTGCGACCGGCCGGCTCTCGAGCACCGACCCCAACCTGCAGAACATCCCGGTCCGGACCGAGGAGGGTCGGCGAATCCGCGAGACCTTCGTCGTCGGTGCGGGCTACGACTGTCTGATGACAGCGGACTACAGCCAGATCGAGATGCGGATCATGGCCCACCTCTCGAGGGACGCCCTGCTGATCGAGGCCTTCAGGTCGGGTCAGGACTTCCACTCCATCACCGCCTCTCGAGTCTTCGGCGTGCCCGCCGAGGAGGTGACCTCGGCGATGCGAGCAAAGATCAAGGCGATGAACTACGGCCTGGCCTACGGCCTTTCTGCCTACGGCCTGGCGCAGCAACTGCGCATCGAGCCCGGAGAGGCCCGTGGCTTGATGGACGAATACTTCGAGACGTTCGGCGGAGTGCGCGACTACCTGGCCGGCGTCGTGGACGAGGCTCGCCGCAGCGGGTTCACCGAGACCCTGATGGGCCGCCGCCGCTACCTGCCCGACCTGACCAGCGACAACCGACAGCGCCGCGAGATGGCCGAGCGGATGGCACTCAACGCGCCGATCCAGGGCTCGGCGGCTGACCTGATCAAGGTCGCCATGCTGAACGTCGCCTCGGCGATCACCAGTGGTGACCTGCGCTCACGCCTGCTGCTCCAGGTGCACGACGAGTTGGTCTTCGACGTCGCGCCGGGAGAGCGGGAGCGCCTGGTCGAACTGGTGCGAGCCGAGATGGCAGCCGCTGCCGATCTCACTGTTCCGCTCGACGTCTCGATCGGCACCGGCAGGAGCTGGCACGAGGCTGCCCACTAGCGCGGCGGGCGGGGGGTTTCCCGGGCTCTTGCGACAGGTCCACAGATCAGCGCCGTCACCACGATCACCAGCAGCACCAACGTGTCCTGGTTCAGCCTCACCCCGGCCCACGCCAAGCCGACACTGCCCGCGACCAGGGCGAGTGTTGCGCTCCACAGCCACCACGCCACCGACGCCGCGTGGCGGGCGATCTGGCGGTACACCACGACCTGCAACAGCGCGAAGAGGGTGCCCTCCGCAGCGAAGAGCCACAGGTACGCCGACAGCGGTCGATACGCCGTACCCCCCACGAACTCGACGGCCAGCGCAGGCAGACCCAGCACCCCAAGGGTTACCCCGGCGCCGAGCAGCCCTACGAGGGCCAATGGCTTGAGCCACTCACTGCTGTGCCGGTCGGCGTCTTGTTGCTCTGCGATGGTGGGAAACGCAACGACGATCACGAACTGCGGAAGGAACAAGCAGGCCTTCGTCAGGATCGCGCCGGCGGCGTATAGGCCGGACGCTTCGCCGTCGAGCACGCTTCGAGCGATCAGTACGTCGACGTTCGTGAGCGAGAAGAACGCCAGCAGGATATGCACGTTGCGCCAGATCTCGACGGTCAGCCTGCGGGCCGAGCCGGTCCCGGCGCTGAGCTCCCGGCGACAGCCCCACCAACCCACCGCGGCGGGAACCAGGGCTCCCATCGTGACGCCCACCACGGCACCGGTGAGCGTAGGGCTGATCAGCACCGCCCCGGCGCCGATGGCCAGGCGACCCAGGCCCAGGCTCACGAAGACGGCCGTGAGCCAGCGCCAGGATCGATTGCCTTGCAATACCCCGGCGAACCCACCCAGCATCGTGAGGGGCACAACGCACACCGGCACGGCGGCCGCGACCAGCCAGGGAATATCCAGCAGCGCGTGCAGGAGCGGACTCATGGCGAGGAGCAGCCCTGCCAGTACCAACGCCGTCATGCGGGCGGCTGTCACGACGTCACGAGCGACGTCGGCGCGCTCCGCGGCAGATGCGGTGGCGATGCGTCTGGCCCCCGTGGCCTGGAGGCCGAGCGCGCCCACACTGGCCACGATCAACAGCGCCAGGACAGCGCCCAGTCCGCCGAACTCCTCGGGAGCAAGTGAACGGGCACTGACCAGCGTGAAGGCGTAGACCATCACGTTCATGGACATCATCCCGATCGCAACCAGGGTGCCGCTGCGACCCACCCCTCGAGCCCGGACCTCTCCGGGTGCGGGAGTACGACTCATCGGATCAGGTCGGCTACGAAGATCGCCGTGCCGGGCGTCAACAGCCCGCGCTCGCGCGACCACCCACCCCAGACGCGGTCGTGGTCGACGGGCCACTGTGGCTCGACCAGGTCTCGCAGCCAGAATCCTTGCGACCCGAGCAGCCGCACCCAGTCGCCGAGCGTGCGGTGGTGCTCAACGTAGGAGGCTTGGTCCGTGCGCCGATCGACCTCTACGTAGGGAGTTCGGTCCCAGTACGACTGGCAGGCAGTCAACCCGTCCGGGCCGGGATCGTCGGGGAACACCCAACGTGACGGATGGGTGATCGAGAACGCGAACCGGCCGTTGGGGCGAAGCACCCGGGCGACCTCGGCGACGGCCAGCTCCAGGTCGCTCACGAACTGCAGCGCACCGAATGCCGAGAACACGATGTCGAAGGAGTCCGCCGTGAACGGAAGGTGGGTCGCCGTCCCACGCAGCGACGGGACGCTCAGACCGGTCGCGTCGTCGATGCGCAGCGAGTGTTGCAACTGACGATGGGAGAGGTCCACGCCGATGGGGCGCCCGCCGCGCGAGCGGACCCACCGCGAGCACTGTCCGCCGCCGGAGCCGACCTCCAAGACGTCGCGGTCGACGACGTCGCCCAGTGCTGCGATCTGGTCCTCGGTGCAGCCTTCCGGGCCCCACAGGAAACCCACGTCACCCAGGAACTCGCCGTGCGTGGCTTGATACTCGTCGGCGTAGCGGTCCCAGTCCGGCCCGTTCGCGGCTCGGGACTCGGACTCGTCGACAAGGCGGCGCTCGACCCGCACCGGCGGGTCCGCCGCGAACTCCTGCACATCGGTGACCTTAACCTGCGTCCCGCACCGGCGGGCTCGATCCATGCGTACGCCGAGGGCGTCGGTTGGACGGTTACCCGCGCTGGGACGTATCCTGAGCGTTGCGCTGGCAAGTCTGCCTGGGTTCCAGACCGAGCGGACCTTAGCTCGCTATCAGTTCGTTCGTCGCTGTGCCCCGAGAAGGTCTGCTCAGTTCTCGGAAATCGGGTGCGTTTGTCATTGGTAGTGACACCGACTTCTGGTGCGTCCAACCAACTTCATCCACCCAAGGAATCCTTTCCCTTATGACAAGCAGCACGATCCTCCCGGACTACGACGCCCCACAGGTGGCGGTCAACGACATCGGTTCGGCAGACGACTTCCTCGCGGCCATCGACGCGACCATCAAGTACTTCAACGACGGCGACATCGTCGACGGCATCATCGTGAAGGTCGACCGGGACGAGGTCCTGCTCGACATCGGTTACAAGACCGAGGGTGTCATCCCCTCACGCGAGCTCTCCATCAAGCACGACGTGGACCCCAGCGAGGTCGTCAACGTCGGTGACCTGGTCGAGGCACTGGTCCTTCAGAAGGAGGACAAGGAAGGTCGCCTGATCCTGTCCAAGAAGCGCGCCCAGTACGAGCGTGCCTGGGGGACCATCGAGAAGGTCAAGGAAGAGGACGGTGTCGTCGAAGGCACGGTCATCGAGGTCGTCAAGGGCGGATTGATCATCGATATCGGTCTGCGCGGCTTCCTCCCCGCTTCCCTGGTGGAGATGCGCCGGGTCCGCGACCTGCAGCCGTACGTCGGGCAGACCCTCGAGGCCAAGATCATCGAACTCGACAAGAACCGCAACAACGTCGTCCTGTCTCGCCGGGCGTGGCTCGAGCAGACCCAGTCCGAGGTGCGTCACGGCTTCTTGACCCAGTTGCAGAAGGGTCAGATCCGCAAGGGTGTCGTCTCCTCCATCGTCAACTTCGGTGCCTTCGTCGACCTCGGGGGAGTCGACGGCTTGGTGCACGTTTCCGAGCTGTCGTGGAAGCACATCGACCACCCCAGCGAGGTCGTCGCCGTCGGCGACGAGGTGACCGTCGAGGTCCTGCTCGTCGAGATGGATCGCGAACGCGTGTCGCTGTCACTCAAGGCCACTCAAGAAGACCCGTGGCAGCACTTCGCTCGGACCCACCAGATCGGCCAGATCGTCCCCGGCAAGGTCACCAAGTTGGTGCCCTTCGGGTCGTTCGTGCGGGTCGAGGAGGGCATCGAGGGCCTGGTGCACATCTCGGAACTGGCCGAGCGGCATGTGGAGATCCCCGAGCAGGTCGTCCAGGTCAACGACGACGTCATGGTCAAGATCATCGACATCGACCTCGAGCGCCGTCGAATCTCGCTGTCGTTGAAGCAGGCCAACGAGACCGCGACCGCAGCCGACGTCGAAGAGTTCGACCCCACGCTCTACGGCATGGCGGCGACCTACGATGCCGAGGGCAACTACATCTATCCCGAGGGCTTCGACCCGGAGACCGGTGAGTGGCTCGAGGGGTTCGACACCCAGCGGGCCGCCTGGGAGGAGCAGTACGCCAAGGCTCACGCCCGGTGGGAAGCCCACGTCAAGCAGCAGGCCGAGGCCGTTCAGGCCGACGCCGAAGCCGGCGAGACCAAGTCGTACAGCTCGGATTCGACAGACGGGGACGCCGAGGCGGATGCCGCAGGGTCCTTGGCCTCGGACGAAGCCCTGCAGGCGCTGCGCGAGAAGCTCACCGGCGGCGGAGAATCCTGAGCGACCGTTTGCGGGTAGGCCTGACCGGGGGAGTGGCGGCCGGCAAGAGTGCGGCGGCCGCCGTCCTCCGAGACCTCGGCGCCGTGGTGATCGATGCCGACGTCCTTGCGCGGGAAGTGGTGGCTCCGGGCACGCCCGGGCTGGCTGCGGTCATCGAGCACTTCGGCGACGGCGTCGTGGCGGCCGATGGCGGCCTCGATCGTGGTGCTCTCGGGGAGATCGTGTTCGCGGATGTCGGCGAACGCCGGGCCCTCGAGGCGATCGTCCATCCGCTGGTCCGGGCCAGGGCCGCGCAGTTGGAGGAG
>JAKFXV010000210.1 GCA_021731205.1 Nocardioides sp.
GGCATGCATCTGATCGGTCAACTCCTGGATGAGCTGGGCCAGATCGGTGCTCGGAAGCCCGGCCAGTGCCGGGTCGAGGCCAGCCTTCAGCTTCGAGAGCCCCGGCACCGGCGCCTTCCTTGCCGACGGGGACTGTTGCCAGCTCTGCAGCAGGGTCTGGGTGCTCTCGTCCTCGCGCGCCAGCATCTCCCCGAGGTCGGCGATCTTCTTGCGCAGCGGCTGCGGGTCGAGCCCGCGCTCGGTGTTGTAGGCGACCTGCTTGGCCCGGCGTCGGTTGGTCTCGTCGATGGCCGAGGCCATGGACGGCGTGATCTTGTCGGCGTACATGTGGACCTGACCGGACACGTTGCGCGCGGCCCGACCGATGGTCTGGATCAGCGACTTGTCCGAACGCAGGAAACCCTCTTTGTCGGCATCGAGGATCGACACCAACGACACTTCGGGCAGGTCGAGGCCTTCACGCAGCAGGTTGATCCCCACCAGCACGTCGTATTGGCCCAGGCGCAGATCGCGCAGCAGCTCGATCCGCCTGAGCGTGTCCACCTCGGAGTGGAGGTAGCGCGTGCGAATGCCCGCGTCGAGGAGATAGTCGGTGAGATCTTCGGACATCTTCTTGGTCAACGTCGTCACCAGGACGCGCTCGTTGCGTTCGGTGCGGAGGTTGATCTCGGCGATCAGGTCGTCGATCTGACCCTTCGTCGACTTCACCAGGACCTCCGGATCGACCAGACCGGTCGGGCGGATCAGCTGCTCGACGGCGTGGTCGACACCGCCGATGCGGTCGAGCTCGTAGTTGCCCGGCGTGGCGGAGAGGTAGATCGTCTGACCGATCCGGTCGAGGAACTCCTCGAAGCGCAGTGGCCGGTTGTCCATCGCACTGGGCAGCCGGAAGCCGTGTTCGACGAGGTTGCGCTTGCGGGACATGTCGCCTTCGTACATCCCTCCGATCTGGGGGACGGCGACGTGGGACTCATCGATCACCAACAAGAAGTCGTCGGGGAAGTAGTCCAAGAGGCAGTGCGGGGCGCTCCCCCGCGACCGGCCGTCGATGTGCATGGAGTAGTTCTCGATGCCAGAACAGGAGCCGACCTGGCGCATCATCTCGATGTCGTACGTCGTGCGCATCCGCAGCCGCTGCGCCTCGAGCAGCTTCCCCTGTGCCTCGAACGTGGCCAGTTGTTCGGCAAGCTCTCGCTCGATGCCCTCGATCGCCCGCTCCATCCGCTCCGGGCCGGCGACGTAGTGGCTGGCGGGGAACACGTGCAGCTCGGTGTCCTCGCTGAGCACCTCCCCCGTGATCGGATGCAGCGTCATCAGCCGCTCGATCTCGTCACCGAAGAACTCGATCCGCACCGCCAGCTCCTCGTAGACCGGGAAGATCTCCAGGGTGTCGCCGCGCACCCGGAACGTGCCGCGGGTGAAGGTCATGTCGTTGCGGGTGTATTGAATGTCGACCAGGCGACGTAGCACCTGGTCGCGGTCGTGCTCCTCGCCGACCTTGAGTCGGACCATCCGGTCGATGTATTCCTGGGGGGTGCCGAGGCCGTAGATGCACGAGACCGTCGACACCACGATCACGTCTCTGCGCGTCAACAGCGAGTTGGTTGCCGAGTGCCGCAGCCGCTCGACCTCCTCGTTGATGGAGGAGTCCTTCTCGATGTAGGTGTCGGTCTGTGGGACGTACGCCTCGGGTTGGTAGTAGTCGTAGTAGGAGACGAAGTACTCGATCGCGTTGTTCGGGAACAGCTGCCGCAGCTCGGTCGCGAACTGGGCCGCAAGGGTCTTGTTGGGCTGCATCACCAGCACCGGCCGCTGCAGCTGCTCGGCGACCCACGCGACTGTCGCGGTCTTGCCCGTGCCCGTGGCGCCCAGGAGAACCACGTCCTTGACCCCGCCCGAGATCCGCTCGGTGATCTCGGCGATCGCTGCCGGCTGGTCGCCGGCAGGCTGGTAGTCGGAGATCACCTCGAAGGGCGCGACTCGGCGTTCGAGGTCGGTGATCGGGCGCATACGCCGAGCCTACGACCCACCACCGACACGCTGGGTACGGCTATCTTGGGGCGGTGAGCTCCCCCCGCAAAGGCCCGCGGATCGGCCCGCTCCTGGCCGGCGTACGACGGCTGTTGCTCGGGCTGATCGGAGCGCAGTTCGCGATCGCGATCGGGCTGACCCTCGTGGACTCCTATCGGCGCCGGGGCAAGAAGCCCAAGCCGTTCCCGACCACCGCCCCCAAGGAGGTCGGCGTCGGTGAGAACCAGGTCACGACGTACACCTATGGCCAGGACCTCTACGACGACATGCTCTCGGCCATCGCTGCGGCCAAGACGCAAATCCTGTTCGAGACCTACATCTGGAAGGACGACGGGATCGGGGAGCAGTTCAAAGCCGCCCTCACCGACGCGGCCGACCGCGGCGTCGACGTGCACGTCATCTACGACGCGTTCGCCAACCTGGTGGTGCCACCGGTCTTCAAGCGCTTCCCACCGGGCATCAAGGTGCTGCGCTATCCCGTCTACAACGCTGGTTGGCGGTTCTACGATCTGCGGCGCTACGGCCGCAACCACCGCAAGATCCTCGTCGTCGACGACGTGGTGGGGTTCGTCGGTGGCTACAACATCGGCAGCGCCTACGCCACCGAGTGGCGTGACACCCACGTGCGGATCACCGGGCCCGGCGTGTGGGACCTCAAGCATGCGTTCGCGGACTTCTGGAACCTCAACCGCCATCGGGCGGTCGGCCGGCGGGTGCAACCACTGTTGCTCGATGCCTCCGCCCACTGGACGCCGACGATCCGCTTCCATCGAAACGTCCCACGGCAGTGGAACTTTCCGATCCGCTCGATGTATCTCGACGCCATCAATCGGGCCACCAAGAACATCTGGCTGACGCAGGCCTACTTCCTGCCGGATCAGGACTTCGTCGACTCGCTGAAGTGGGCGGCGCGCCGCGGTGTCGACGTACGCCTGCTGCTGCCGCTGAAGTCGAACCACATCGTTGCGGACTGGGTCTCACGCGGGTACTTCGCCCAGCTGCTCGAGTCGGGGGTGCGGATTCTGCGGTTCCGGGACGCCATGGTGCACGCCAAGACGGCCACCATCGACGGGAACTGGTCAACCGTGGGCACCGCCAACATCGATCGGCTGAGTCTCCAGGGAAACTACGAGATCAACGTGGAGTTCGTCGATCCCGACCTTGCGCTGGTGATGGAGGAGATCTTCGCCGTCGACGAGTCGAACTCACTCGAACTCACCCTCTCCGAGTGGCAGGCTCGCGACCTGCATCGCAAGTTCACGGAGTACGTCCTCGGTCCGCTGCGACCCCTGCTCTGACTCACCGGTCCGCCGCGGGCAGGTGAGTCCGGGGTGCCATCCGCGCGCCGCGGCGGGGCCGGCGACTGCCCGCAAGTGCGGCCATCGCCACCACCCGCCCCCGATGCGGACGCCAGGGCTCCAGCAGCTCGGCGAGCCCAGCGTCGTCGAGATCGTGGCCGAGCAGCGCCCAGCCGACGTGGTTGGCCACGTGGTAGTCGCCGAACGACACCGCATCCGAGTCGCCGAGCGCTCGAGAACGGACCTCGGCGCTGGTCCATACCCCGACCCCCGGAAGGCTCCGCAGCCGACGATCCGCCTCGGTGGGCCCGCAGTCGGCGATCCGCTCGATGGCATCGGCGACCCGGGCCGCCTGCACGATCGGTCGCGATCGAGCCGGGTCGATGTGCAGCTTGAGCCACTCCCAGGAGGGGACGGCCGCCAGCGCCTGTGGCGTGGGTTGTAGCCACAGCCGCTGGTCGCCGCCCGGGCCCGGCGCTCTCTCACCGAACCGGTGGACCAGAGCCCGGAAGCCCGCGAACGCCTCCTGCCCGGTGACCTTCTGCTCGATGATCGCGGGCACCAGCGCCTCCATGACCAGTCCGGTGCGCCCGATCCGGTGGTGGCGGTGTCGACGCCAGGCCCGCTCGATGACCGCATGGCGCGGTTCGAACCCGCCCACGTCGTCAAGATCACCGAGCAGGGCCGGCACGGTGGCGATCACCCATCCGGCGCCCGGGCCCCACGCGGCGGCGTACACCTCGTCGTTCGCGACGGACTCGACCATCAGCGTGGCAGGTCCCTCGGGGGTGCGCAGGCCACGCCAGTGGCGGCCTCGCGCATCGATGCGGTACGTCGGATCGCCGGGCCCGCGGCGCTGCTGGCCCAGGATCAAAGCGACCGGACAGGGGCGGCCCGGTCTCCACACCACACTCGCGTCGGGCTCGCTCACAGGGCGACCGTAGCGGCCGGAGGACTAGGTTGGGCCGATGAGCGAGCGCAAAGCCAGGAGCGGGGATGCCCGCAGCAGCCGCCCCGTCGAGGACGAGATCCAGCGTGACTTCACCGGGGCCATGTCGTACGGCGACTACCTCTGCCTCGACGTCCTGCTCTCGGCCCAGAGACCGTGCAGCCGACCCGTTCAGCACGACGAGTTGCTGTTCATCATCCAGCACCAGACCTCCGAGCTCTGGCTCAAGCTGCTGATTCACGAGTTGCGCTCGGCGCGCGAGCTGCTGCGCTCCGACGCCCTCTCGCCCGCGCTCAAGCGGCTGGCCCGGGTCAAGCACATCCAGCATTCGCTGACCGATCAGTGGGCCGTCCTGGCCACTCTCACGCCCAGCGAGTACGCCGAGATCCGCCCGTTCCTCGCGACGAGCTCGGGCTTCCAGTCGGCGCAGTACCGAGAAGTCGAGTTCCTCCTCGGCAACAAGAACGCCGACATGGTCGCGGTGTTCGCCCACGACCCCGTCGCGCGAGCTGGCCTCGAGGACCTGCTGCACGAGCCGAGCTTGTATGACGAGTTCCTCGCATTTCTGGCGCGGTCTGGCTATCCGATCGGGCAGGGGCTGCTGAAGCGGGACTGGTCCCAGCCCTACCGCCTCGACCCCGAACTCGTCGACACCTTCGCGACCGTGTACGCCGCCCCCGACGAACACTGGCTCGTCTACGAGGCGTGCGAGGAACTGGTGGACATCGAGGACAACTTCCAACAGTGGCGCTTCCGGCACCTGCAGGTGGTGCAGCGCACGATCGGCGCTCGCCGCGGCACCGGCGGCTCCAGCGGTGTGGAGTTCCTGCGCCGCGCCCTCGACCTCACCTTCTTCCCCGAACTCTTCGAGGTCCGCTCAAGGATCGGCACCTAGCCCGGCGCCCGCCTGGCGGTTCCGCACGTTTCGCAGCCCAAACACCGATTCTGACCTGCGGTTCGCGCGGAGTGCCTGTGGAGAGCCCGTTGTCATCGGCAGAGATCCCGCCAACCATGGCGGGATGTCTAGTCATAGGTGGGACCCCGTGGCTGCTGCACCAAGCGGGCTGGTGGCGCCTGTCCGCACCGATCCCACAGGCGCGGCGGGACCAACCCGGGGTCAGGCCTCGGGACCTTACTGGCGGCGCACTTCGCGGGGGTGGTATGTCCCCGCCGACACCCGAACCGACCTTCCTGAGCAACGGATCCTTGAGCAGTCAGTCCGGCTCCCAGGATCTGGTGCAGTTACGGGTTGGGCCGGTTGCCGACTGCACGGGGCCCAGTTCTTCGACGGCTTGGCCCAGGACGGGAAGACTCGCCTGCCCGTCCCATTGGCCCTAGGCACTCACGGCAACGTTCGTGCGGACAACATGGTGAGGTTCAGCTACGACCGAATCGAGCAGTGGGAGCGCACTCACCGTCACGGGATCCCCACGTTGGTCCCGGTGCGATGCCTCGTGGACGCGGTCCACGCTGCCCGGGAGCTCCGCGAGGCCGTGGTGGCCGTCGACATGGCAACGACCGCGGGGATCGTGACCCTCTCAGACGTTGCGGAGTACGCCCAGAGCCGCCCTCGGGTACGCCTGATCCCGAAGGCGTTGGCGCTGGCAACGGAGCACTCCCGGTCGCCCAACGAGACCCGACTGCGACTCATCTGGCTGCTGGATGCCGGTCTGCCACAGCCTTTGGTCAATTGCCCGATCCGCGACACCTCCGGGACCTTGCTAGGCATCGCCGACCTGCTGGACCCAGAAGCGGGACTGGTGGTGGAGTTCGACGGCGCTGACCATCGGACTACTCAGCAGCACAGCCGCGACGTGGCCAAGGACGAGGCCATGCGCGATGTCGGGTTGGAGGTCGCACGAGTCACGGGACGGGACCTGCGCTCTCCAGACCGGGTCGTCGCCCGCCTCAGGAACGCCAGGCAACGAGCTGGGTTCGAGCCCGAGTCCAGCCGACGATGGCGGGCGTTCCCGCCGTCGTGACGGGCTCCGCGCGAAACGCATCCCGCTGACGGCGTGTCGCATGCGGAACGTGCGG
>JAKFXV010000211.1 GCA_021731205.1 Nocardioides sp.
CGACGGGCAAGAGTCCGGGGTGCCCACGTGGCACGAGATCGTCGAACGGCACTCCGATCGCGTCTACCGGCTCGCCTATCGCCTCACCGGCAATCGCCATGATGCTGAGGACCTCACCCAGGAGGTGTTCGTCAGGGTCTTCCGCTCCCTTGAGACCTACACGCCCGGCACGTTCGAGGGCTGGCTGCACCGCATCACGACGAACCTCTTCCTCGACCAGGCCCGGCGCAAGCAGCGCATCCGCTTCGACGCGCTCACCGATGCCCGCGCCGCCTACCTCGTCGGTCCCGAGACCGAACCCGGGCTGGCAGTGACCGACCGAGGGTTCGACGACGACGTCGAGGTTGCCCTGGCGGCACTGCCGCCCGATTTCCGAGCCGCAGTCGTGCTGTGCGATGTCGAGGGTCTGAGCTATGAGGAGATCGCCGACATCCTCGGCGCCAAGTTGGGCACCGTCCGCTCCCGCATCCACCGTGGCCGCGCGATGCTCCGTTCGGCGCTTGCCCACCGCGCGCCCTTGGTCGGACACAGCCGGTACGCCGGCCCCGTCCCCGACTGGGAGCCTGCATGATCGTTCACCTCGGACGACGAGTGAGCGCGCTGCTGGACGGCCAGCTGAGCCCCAGTGAGACCGAGCGTGCTTGGCAGCACGTGCACCTGTGCCACCCGTGCCGGGACCTGGTCGAGCGAGAGGGGCGCATCAAGACGCAGCTGGCTGGGCTGGCCGGCGAACGCAATGCCGCGCCGTCGTACCTCAAGGGCTCGCTGTTGGGTCAGATCTCCGCCATGGCTCCGGCGTTCCCGGAAGAATCGGCGGCCACCCTGGGCCATACCCAACAGCGGGTGACCCTCGCGCTGATCGGCACGGGAGCCTTGAGCGTCGTCATGCTGGGTGCCTTCGCCCTGACGGTGCAGCAGGGCGCGTCGGGCCTGATGGATCGCCGGCTGCCGTTGAGCGACTTCGCGGCCAGCGCCGCGCCGCGACCCGACGCCACGCCGCCGGCAACCGGCGCGCAGCCCACCGTGACCAACGCCGTGATCAGCATCACCGAGCCGAAGGCTGGGGTGTCACCGCACCGCGCGGCCCACCGCGTCGCACCCCGCGGTGCTCATACGGTCCAATAGACCCATGAGTCGAGCCAGCACGAGCGTCCGGTGAGCGAGCGACTCGAGGACGACGACACCGCAGAACGCTCGTGGCCGCCGTCCATCTGGGAGGCCCCACCCAGCGAAACTGGGCCGGACGAAGCAGAACCTACGGTCGTGCTGCCCGAGCAGCATGTCGAGCCAGCACCGAGTGCACCCGAGCCAGCTGCGGCGGTGCCGGTCGGCGGAGCGCGACGCAGCCTCCGGGCGGTGACGGCGATCGCGTTCGTTGCGGGGTTGATCGGCGGTGCGATCGGCGGATATGCCGGGTCGCGGTGGGACGGCCTCGAAGACGTGTCGATCAGGCCTCCGGATCGGCTGGCGGCCGACCGGCCGATCGAGTCGACCCCGCCACTGGCCGATGACAACGCCTCGATCGCCGCTGTGGCTCAGAAATTGCTACCCAGCACCGTCCAGATCACGGCTCGGGTCGATGACAGTGTCGCGGCGTCCACCGGCTCCGGTTTCGTGCTCGACGACGAAGGACACTTCGTCACCAACAATCACGTGGTCGAACAGGCAGCCGATGCCGACGGCGAGATCCGGGTGATCGACTTCGAAGGTCGGTCATTCGTCGCAACCGTCGTGGGCCGGAGCCCGGTCTACGACCTTGCCGTCTTGAAGGCGCCTCAGGGGATCGGGCTGACACCTGCTGCCCTGGGCGCCAGTCGCGATCTCCTCGTGGGCGACCAAGTCGTGGCGATCGGGTCGCCGCTGGGACTGAGCTCCACGGTGACGGCCGGCATCGTCAGTGCGCTGAACCGGCCGGTGACGACCGGGGATTCGGGCAGCGACTCGTCGTACATCAACGCGGTGCAGACCGACGCGGCGATCAACCCCGGCAACTCCGGCGGGCCGCTGGTCAACCTGCGCGGGCAGGTGGTGGGCGTCAACTCGGCGATCGCGACCACGGGTGCGCCGCGCGGTGAAGCAGGCAACATCGGCGTCGGATTCGCCATCCCCGTTGAGCAAGTGCGCACGACCGCCGACCAGATTCTGCGCACGGGCGAGGCCCGCTACCCGGTGATCGGCGCGAAAGTCCGCACGGGATCCGCTCAAGATCAGGGGGTCGGCGAGGAAGGCGCTCTGATCGACGAGGTGATCTCGGGCAGCCCCGCCGACGATGCAGGACTCAGAGCGGGCGACCTGATCACCTCGATCGAGGGACAGCGGGTGATCGACGGCATCGAACTCATCGTCGCGATCCGGTCGTATCGCCCAGGCGAGACGGTGCGGATGGTGCTGGTGCGCGACGGACGTGAGCGTCAGGCCAGCGTCACGCTGGACTCAGAGGTCGGCTAGCGAAGGTCCGCAGTCATTCGGCGTCGGCGAACGGGTGCTCTTCGACGTACTTCTCCGTGTCGGCGTAGGCCTGGGCGATGTACGCCTCGAGTTGGTTGTTCTCCACGCGCCACTGGCCTCGACCACCGATCTTGACCCCGATCAACTCACGACGCCGCACCAGCGCATAGACCTGGGGCACTGAAGTGTTCAAGATGTCTGCCACTTCGGCGAGGGTGAGGAAACGCGGCGGAGCCATGTGCCCACTCTCCCACCTCGCGAGGCTCGAGCAACCCGCGGCCCCTGGCCTGTGGATAACCAGTTCGCCGATTCCGGCAGTCACGACGATGATGGCGCCGTGAAGTCGATTCTCGGTGCGGACTCACCACTCGCTCGCTCCCTGCCCGCTCCGGTGGCAATGGCGCAGCGGATGACCCGGCCACGCTGGCGAGACCTGCGATTGTGGCTGGGAGTCATTCTCGTTGCCGGGTCAGTACTGGCGGGTGCTCGGATCATGGCGGCAGCCGACGACACCATCTTGGTGTGGTCTGCGGAGCGCGATCTGGCCGCCGGGGAACAAGTGACCTCCGACGACCTGAGCGCTCGGGCTGTCAGGTTCGTTGAGGGTCCTGGTCTTGCGGAGTATCTCCTCGCCGAGACCGGCGTCCCCGAAGGGACTCGGGTCGGCCGGAGTGTCGGTGCAGGTGAGCTGCTGCCGCGATCGGCGCTGGCACCTGCCACCGACACCGGGGTGATCGAGGTCCCGGTGGCGGTGGACGCGGGTCAGCTGCCCCCTTCTGTCGGGGCGGGCTCGATCGTCAGCGTCTGGGTCGCCGGGGAGGTGGCGCCAACCGATACACAGACACCTCGGGCCACCCTTGTGCTGGCGGACGTCGTCGTGATCGAGGCGCCGCGGGTGACCGACGCCTTCGGTGCCGGCGCCGAACGCCAACTGGTGCTGGGTGTCCCCGTCGACCAAGCCGGAGACCTCGCCGCCGCAGTGGGTGCGGCCGCCTCGGGGCGCGTCGTCATCACGCGTCAAGGGTGATGGTCATGCAGTGCGTGCTCGTTCTTGCGAATGGCGCTTCGTGGGAGAGCGCCGCGCTGGGCGCCCTCCAGCGCTCCAGAGACTTCGTGGTTCTCAAACGCTGCGTCGACATCGCCGACCTGATGGCGAGCGCGACAACCGGTCAGGCCGACCACGCAGTCGTCGCCCTCGACACGCCCGGACTCGATCGCATTGCGACCGAGCACGTACGACGGTTCCGCGTGCGTCTGGTCGGGGTGAACGCCGCATCGGCTGGTCGTGAGGGGGACTCCATCCACGAGGTCGCCCAATGGGCGACCCGGCTGGGGTTCGCAAGCGTTGTGGGGGTCGGCGAGGTGGATCGATTGCCCACCGTGCTCGCTGCTGACGACACCTCGGCTCACCTGGATGCCGAGCCACCGGCTCACATCGAACACTCGGTCGACCCCGGGACCAGCGCCGGAGCGGGCCGAGTGATCGCCGTCTGGGGACCGGCCGGTGCGCCGGGCAGGACGACGGTGGCCATCGGGTTGACCGCGGCCCTGGCCCGCAGGCGTTTGCGCACGGTCCTTCTCGACGCCGATCCCTGGGGCGGCTCGGTCGCCCAGCAACTCGGCGTACTCGATGAAGTGTCCGGGCTGTTGGCTGCGGCCAGACTCCACGGGACCGGATCCTTGAGTGAGCGTTTCGGCGGGGTGTGCCGGGGACTCGAAGAGTTCGCGGGTGTCGTCACAGGGCTGCCCCGGCCGGATCGGTGGCAAGAAGTCCGGCCGGGAGTGATTGAGGAGGTGCTCTGCCTGGCGCGCGGAGTCGGGACGGTGGTCGTCGACACCGGCTTCAGCCTCGAGCAGGACGGGACCGTCGAGCTCAGCGGGAGATCGGGCCGCAACACCATGACTATCGAGGCCGTGGCTAACGCTGACGTCGTGGTCGTGGTCGCTCACCCCGACCCCGTCGGGTTGACCAGGCTGGCGAATGGACTGACCGAGCTCGACGAGATCAGCCCGGGATCGCCCCGGATCGTGGTGCTGAACCGGATGCGTCAGACGCTCGGCTGGTCAGCGGGCGAGGTGGTTGCCATGACGAAGGGCCTGATCGGGCCGTCGGTTCGCGCGGTCTTGGTGTTGCCGGAGGACCGACGCGCTGTCGATGCGGCCGTGGCGGGCGGGCGGTTCGTGGCGGACGGCCCGCTGGTGAAGGCGTTGGCCAACGTTGCGGACGCGCTGGTTCCGGAGTCTGCCGCTGGTGCCGGAAGGACTCTCAGGCGGCGAACAGCAGGTAGAGCCCACCAGCGGTAAAGGCCACCATCACCACGAGCATCGGCAGCTGGGACCGCACCTGGTGTTCGCGCGGCAACAGGGCGACCGCCCGGTCATGCGCGGCGATCACGGCCAGCACGTGACCGACCACGACGCCGAACACCTTCGTGACGGCCACCAGCGTTGGGTGATACGCAAGCCAGTAGTTGATCACCCAGTCGCCGGTGCCGAACCAGTTCGCCCCGGTGCCGAACGGATCGCTGAGGTTGATCAGGGTGCCCTGGCCGACGTGCACGAAGAACGTCAGATAGTGCGCCACGATGTAGCCGACGATGATCGGCACGATCGAGTGGGCAAAGAGCCCCGGTAGCTCCCGGGTGGTGCTCGGTCCGCCTCTGGTCAGCGCGCCCGCCAGGGCGATCAGCCCGGCGACGGCGGCGCAGAACAGACCCAGCATGGCCGTCTGCATCACCAGCGGCGGAACCGGGCCCGCTTGGAGGTAGCTCACCCACGCGGTGGAGCCGCTGAACGAGTCGAACGCAGTGCTGCCCAAGAGCACACCGGTCACCGCGACCAAACCCGGACCAGGGACCACCGTGTGGAGATTGGCGAGCGGGCTGCGCACCACGAGCCGTCCGTCGACGCGTCCCCATACGGACAGCTTGGCGACCAGATCCGAGTAGACCTCGAACGGGTCCGCGTTGGCGAGGAACTGCTCGCCGAACAGGGCCGAGCCGACCAGCATCGCCGCGACGTACGTCGCGAACCACAACCGCACGGTCGCCAGGTCCGAGTTGGTCTCGGACACGAGCTCGAGCCAGACGTAGGCGAACAGCCCGAGCGCCGCGGGCCACCGGCCCAACCACCTCGGGTAGTCGAACATGCCGATGTCGGGTGCTGTGCCGGTCAGGCGGGCGATGCCGAGGTGAAGGGTCCGCGCCGGGCTCACGGCGTACCAGAAGCGGCCGAACAACAGCGACAGCGGAACGGGCCCGATCCACAAGAACACGTAGAAGAGCCCGAAGAAGGGGTTCGTCAGGCGATCTTGACCGAACAGGGCCGTGAGCACGGCGAACCCGAACACGACAAGACCGAGCACCCGAAGCGACACCACCCATCCGGCCGAATCGACCAGGCGCGAGATCCAGCCGGGTGCGCTACGACCGCTCGCATCGGTGAACCGCGGGGCGCGCCACGCGTAGGCCAAGACGACGAACGACACGAGAAGGGCTGCGACCGCACCGGCGATCGCCAGCGAGCGAGGTAGCGGCAGGTCCTGGACTCCGCCGATGCCGTGGGCCGAGACGATTCCCGTCATCGCCGTGCCAGCCAGGCGCGCCCCGTTTCGGATTCGACGTCGAGGGCGTGTGTGAACACGTCGGCCACCAGCGCTTCCAGCTTCGCGCCGATCAACTCCACCTTGTGCTTCTTTAATATTCCCTTTTCCGAGAGCGCTACCGCCAGGTTCAGCGCGGTTTGTCCGCCCATGGTGGGCAAGATGGCATCCGGGCGTTCTTTATCAATGATACGCTCTACCGTTTGCCAGGTGATAGGCTCGATGTAGGTGGCATCTGCCATGACGGGGTCAGTCATG
>JAKFXV010000065.1 GCA_021731205.1 Nocardioides sp.
CACTGTGCGTTCACGCCGATGGCACGATTGGCGAGGGGTACGGACGTGCGCCGAAGAGCGGGGTCGCGAGCGCTGCCCCCGACATCGAGCTCCGAGCGGCCGAGGACCGTCTCCTCTGCTACCGCAAGTACGCAACTGACCTGCCTCCTAGTGGCGGCATCCCGACTCTGACGCCCGAGGTCGAGCTCCGGCGCCGGCAAACGGCGGACACCGCCTGGCTCGAGACCCTCATCAAACGTGGGCAGCTGTCGGTCGGCGATCGAGTCCCTTTCCAAAACCACCTCGACGTGGCCAAGCTCTTCGGGCGCGACTACAAGGGGCACCAGTCCGCGACCATCCGTCTCGATGACTTCACCGAGATCTGGTTCCCGAAGATGTACCCAAACGGCGACTGGGACAACACCCTGACGTCGGACGGCAGGACCATCACGATGCGCCACGTCCCCGGCGGCAAGTACGGCACCGTCATGGACACCCAACCAATCCGTCACTACGTCATCACCTTCGGCCACATCAAACCGTCGACTGGACCCCGCTACTACGAGTTCCTCGGGGTCTTCGAGGGCGCTCCTCACTTGTCCGACTCGACCAAGTGGGTCCACCAGCCCGTCTCGGACTCCGTGACCTTCGATGGCGCGGGTGACTTCTCTTTCGAGCCTACGAGAACGAGGCCCGTCCAAGACGACCAAGCGGCCGAGGCAGCAGACACCGACCCGAAGATCATGGCCGAGGCGCAAGAGCAACTCGACCAGGGTGAGTTTGCGGTCGAAGATCAGCTCGGCACTGCCAAGTCACGCGGCAGCTACCAAGCAGTCTTCGCGAAGCGAGTGAAGGACAACTACGGCTGGGAGTGCGCGGTCACAGGCATCAAGACCAAAGCCTTCCTCGTTGCCTCACACATCGTGCCTTGGAGTGTCGGCAAGGAGATCCGTCTCGATCCGACCAACGGCATCTGCCTGTCGACCTTCGTTGACCGAGCGTTCGACGCCGGCTATCTCGCCATCACCCCCGGAGGGCGCACAGCTGTGCGGTGGGAGAAGGTGGTCGACGATCCGATCCTCAAGTTAGAACTGTCCAAGATCGATGACGTCGAGCTGGTCAAACCGACCTCCGATCCTCCCGATCCCGCCAAGCTGGCGAGGCGGATGGAGCTCGGCTACTGACCCTCCCAAGTACCGCAGAAATGCCGCAGGAGATCCGTCACGAGCCAACTTGTCGTAGTACGTACCAACCACGACATCCGGCGTTTGCCCAGGTCAGCGGGCCCTTTCAATACCGCACAACACCAGCCAATACCGCAGGAATACAACGAGCTCTACTACGACATCTGACAGACGACGTAGCCCCGAAAGGGCCTCTGACCTGCGTGTTTGCAGTGTCAGGCGCCCTTTCGCTACGTCGCCAGAGACCTACCTGCCGAAGCGAAACGGCAGGCGATCGCTGGCTTGCCTTCATCGCCAATGGACATCCTGGTCAGTCCTCCATTCGCGACGGAGGGACGCCCGCCGAACTGTCCGATCAACTGGCCCAGTGCCCGGCTCAGGTCCGCAACGGCGTGTGGGAGGTGCCACCACCGCCAGGATCTAGTAGTCCTCCACGGCGCACCTGGTCTGTGAGCGATCGAGCCGATGTCTTGCCTCACTCCGCTCGTTGCTCCGACACTCGTAGCATGATGCAGAACGGTCGGAACCATGCGTACGGCCCGGCCGGTCTCGCATGAGCGCCGGCGAGGTGGTGATCGGACTCATCTCGGCTCCCGGCACGGCCGCCGAGGTCGCGGCGAATCTCGCCGACGATCTGCGTGCGGAGTTGAGTGCGCAGCTGCCCGCCGTCCAGTGGCGGGTCTCAACGGTGATCGACGTGCTCGTCGACCCCCCTGCCGAGGACGCCGCCCTCGTCGCGGCGGCGAGGGAGCGGCTCCTGAGGGAGGCCTGGGATCTGGTTGTCTGCCTCACGGATCTGCCGCTCAGGGCTCGGCGGCGGCCGGTCGTGGCACATGCCAGCCCAGTCCACGGAGTGGCTGTCGTGAGCCTGCCTGCGCTCGGCGCCGTCGGATTGCGCCGACGCGCCCGTGACGCGGTCGTGGGGCTCGTGCGCACCCTGCTCGGCGACGCGGACGAGCACGCGCAGTCCCACTCCGTTGCCCGTCTGGGGCGTCGTGCCCGCGAGCTCGGCAGCCAGCAGGAGGAGAGCGACGGCAGCGTGATGTTCACCGCAAAAGTCCTGAGCGGGAACGTGCGACTACTCGTCGGAATGATCCGGGCCAATCAGCCGTGGCGGCTCGCGATCGGGCTCTCGAAAGCACTGACCGCCGCGCTGGCAACCGGAGTCTTCGCGCTCGTCACGCCCGACATCTGGCAGTTGGGCGACGCGCTCACGTGGATGAGACTTTCCGTGATCGGAGCGGGCTCCGTCGCGGCCATCACTGCCGCGCTGATCGTCGGAGCGGGCCTCTGGGAGCAGGGGTCGAACCCCGCCGGTCGAAAGCAGGTGACGCTGTTCAACCTGGCCACGACGGGAACGGTCGTTCTAGGTGTGCTCTTCCTCTACGCGGTGCTCCTTCTGCTCGCGATGCTGACCACCCCGGTCCTGGTGCCTGCGCAGCTGCTCGAGGAGAGCATCGGGCATGTGGCTGGAGTTGACGACTACATGAAGCTGGCGCTGCTTGCCAGCGCCCTCGCGACGCTGGGCGGAGCGCTCGGTGCGGGTCTGGAGAGCGACGAAGCGGTCCGGGCCGCCGCCTACACTTACCGGCAGGAGTCGGGTGAGGTGCTAGCGAAGGGATGAGCGGTGCGCCCCTCCGGATACTCGACCAGACGGGCATGGTGCGGCCTGATCCGCGCCACGTTGTCGGCATAGTCGGACCATAAGTCGCCCGCAGGTGCCGCATAGGTGGCCTCGTCCGTGCTGATGACAACCAGGCCCCTGCTGAGGTCGAAGCCCACCGTTCGCACCCTGCTGTCGGGCGCGATGCCGATCTCCCGCACGAACCGTAGGACTCTGGCCTCTAGCTCGCGGGCCTTCATCCCACCTCCTGCTCCCCACCAGAACCCTCGCCCGTCACAACACGGCGCCCGGGTCCTGTGGGCGTGGCAGGACTGTCAGGACCAAGCCCATGTAGGCGCGGAACTCGGCCATGTAGGCGCTCAGGAACTCCCGGGTGGCGTCGTCGGTGACCTCACCGTCGTGATGGAAGACGTCGGGGGAGTACTGGATGTAGGCCTCGGGTGAGGTCATCTGGCGGGCGTTGCAGAAGCTGAGCACGCCACGCAGGCTCTGTTGACCCAGGGCGGTGCCGATCTGACCGATAGAAGCTCCGATCACTGCCGCCGGGATGTGGTCGAAGGAGTTCTTTCCCCATGGACGAGACGCCCAGTCGATCGCATTCTTCAACGCCCCGGGGATGGAGCGGTTGTACTCGGGGGCGACGAACAGTATCGCGTCGACGGCAGCGATCGCCGCCTTGAGTGCTCGGGCTTCGGGCGGGAAGTCGTTGTCGAAGTCCGGGCTGTACAGCGGCAGGTTGCCAATCGGAATCTCGCTGAACTCCAGGTCGTCTGGGGCCACCCGGATGAGTGCCTTCGACAGGATGCGGTTGATCGACGTCGACGACAGGCTTCCGACGAAGTAGCCGACCTTGTAGGTGGTGGTCATGTGTTCCTCCTTGTTTCGTGCCTTCCTGGCGGGCGGTCGCTCATCGACGCTCCTCGGCTTCTAGGAACTCGTGGACCTGGCGGATCACGACCGAACCCTCGCCCACGGCGGAGGCGACGCGCTTGACCGACCCGCTGCGTACGTCGCCCACGGCGAAGACGCCCTCACGGCTGGTCTCGAACATCCCCTCGCGGCCGTCGGCGGTGCGCCCGGTGAGCACGTACCCCTTCGCGTCCAGCGGGAGCGCCCCCTGGAGCCAACCGGTGTGTGGGGCCGCTCCGATCAGCACGAACAGGGCTGTGGTCGGCACGCGGTGTCTCGCATCGGTGCGCAGATCACGCAGCAGCACCTCGGCGAGGACTTCGTCCCCGACGAGCTCGCACACCTCGCTGTCGCGCCAGACCCTGATGCGGGCCGACTGCTCGACGCGGTCGGCCAGGTAGCGGGACATGTCCCTGCCCAGGTCGTCGTGCCGGATCACCAGGTTGACCACCGGGGATCGACGGGCGAGGAAGCAGGCCGCCTGGCCCGCGGAGTTGCCGCCCCCAACGACGGTGACGGGATCCTGTCCGCACAGCCGCGCCTCGAACTCCGTCGCGGCGTAGTAGACGCTGCTGCCCTCGAGACGGTCCAGCCCCGGGACGTCGAGACGTTGGTAGCGCACACCCGTCGCGACGAGCACGGAGTGTGCGACCAGGTCGCCTCCGCCTGCCAGCCCCACCACGTGGTATCCGTCCGCCTGCGTGAGGGAGGTCGCTTCCCCGGGGATGCTGAACGCGGCCCCGAACTTGCGTGCCTGCACCACTGCGCGGTCGGCCAGCTCCGCCCCGCTGATGCCGGCCGGGAACCCGAGGTAGTTCTCGATCTGGGACGACGTGGCGGCCTGTCCGCCTGTGGCGAGCGCGTCCAGGACCACCGTCGAGAGTCCCTCGGACGCCGCATAGACCGCGGCGGCCAGGCCACCTGGGCCTGCGCCCACCACGACCAGGTCGTACGCCGCGCGGCTCGGCGCCGCTCGAAGGCCGAGCAGCTCGGCCAGCTCGGTGTTGCTGGGATTCAGCAGGACGGTCCGCCCCTTCCAGATCACGGCAGGCGTCTGATCCGACGGGATGTCGAAGGCCCGCAGGGTGACCTCCGCGTCGGGGTCCTCCTCGACGTCCTCCCAGCGGCACGGGATGCGATTGCGGCTCGCGAAGTCCCTCAGCCGGCGGGTGTCGGCCGAGAACCGCGAGCCGATGATCCGGAGGCCGGCGCCCAGCTCGGCGTGGATGCTGCGTCGGAGGATGAGGGCGCGCAGGATCAGGTCTCCGAGGGCCTGATCCTGGGTTACCGCCTCCCTGAGCCGGTCGTAGGTCACCTCGAGGACCGCCAGGTCGGTCTGGGCGACGGCGGTCACGTAGACCGCCTGGCCGGTCAGCATCGACAGGTCAGCGACGAAGCGACCCGGCCCGTGCACGGCGATCACTCGCGGCTTCCCTCCCGGGTGGTTCTCCTGGACGACCTGGACCTTGCCGTCCAGCAGGACGAACAGTGCGCAGTCGCGATCCCCCTCGCAGAACAGCAGAGCGCCCCTGGCGAGCCGCTTCCCCTCGCCGTAGCGCGAGAGCAGCAGGATCTGGTCCTCGGTGAGGCGGGGATAGGCACCCCGGTCGGGGGTCTCGGGCAGGTCGAGGACCTCGAGCTCAGACGAACCGGTCGTCGACATAGCACCACCTCCAACTCTCCCCCGGCTCGATCGAACGCACGATGACGTGGCCCGTCGTGGCGGCGTGGGCGCGCGCGTGCCGCATGGGGGACGAGTCGCAGCAGCCGACCTGGCCACAGGTCAAGCACTGGCGCAGGTGCACCCACGGGGTGGAGAGCCGCAGGCACTCGGCGCACACCAGCCGGGTGGGTGGCGGCACCGGCCGGATGATTCCGAGGTGCGGGTCGGCGGCCATCACGCCCGCCTCGGGAGCGTGAGCGCGAGCCAGGAGCGCAGCCGGGGATCGGGAAGGACGCCGTCTCGTTCGTCGCCGTGCTCGCCGCGGTCGACCCTCGCCGACCTCTCGGTGGTGGCGGTCATGCCACGGCCCGCCCTTCCGGCGGGTTCCCGGCCGCGGCCACCGTGAGCGTCGCGTCGGTGACGCCCACCGAGATTGCACCCCCGTCGGCCACGTCCCCGCGCAGCAGCGCCCGGCCGACCTGGGTCTCCACCTCGCGGGAGATGAGCCGACGCAGCGGGCGGGCGCCGTACGCCGGGTCAAAGCCCTGGTCGGCGATGAAGCGACGCGCCTCAGCCGTGACGTCGAGGCCGACCCGCAGGTCGGCTAGCCGCTCGCGCAGCTCCTCGAGCTGGAGGTCGACGATGCGCTCGATCTCAGCGAGCGTCAGCGGCTTGAACATCACGATCTCGTCGACGCGATTGAGAAACTCCGGACGGAAGTGCGACTGCAGGGTGCGCATCACCAGCGAGCGCGCCTCGTCCCGCACCTCGCCGTGCGCGGTGACCCCCTCGAGGAGGTGTTCCGAGCCGATGTTGGAGGTCATGATCAGCACGGTGTTGCGGAAGTCGACGGTCCGGCCGTGGGAGTCGGTCAGCCGGCCGTCGTCGAGCACCTGGAGAAGCGTGTTGAACACGTCC
>JAKFXV010000066.1 GCA_021731205.1 Nocardioides sp.
AGACCTCGGGGAGGGTGAGCGCGAGGGTGATGTCCATCGCGTGCTCCATCCGCAGGCCGGGCTGGTGTCCCGGCGCGGTGGTCTTGAGGAGGCGCCGGATCTCCCGCTCTCGGGCGGCCAGGATGCGGTGCATGGTGTCGGCCATCCGCGCATCGGCCCGCGCGGCCTCCTGATAGATCGCGATGATGTCCGAGCCGACCTCGTATTGCCGCCGGGTCAGCTCGGCCAGCAGCCGCAGCTGTTGCCGCTCGTCGGAGGCGCGCAGGGAGGCATCGGCCAGGGTCGGCGTCTGCGCCTCCTGCATCCACGCCTGGGTGATCCGCTCGAGGATCTGGGCCTTGCTGCCGAGTGCGGAATAGATCGTCTGCACGGGTATGTCGGCCGCGGTCGAGATCGCGGCGATGGTCGTGGCGGCGTACCCCTGCTCGGCGAACAGCGCCCGTGCCGCTCGGGCGATCTGATCCTTGGTCGCCTCCGCCTGCCGCTGGCGGTGTCCGCTGGAGTCCTTGACAACCACGGCGTCAGCGTATCACCCTGTTCATCATAGTTTTACTATGACAAATTGAGGAAACCATGAACCCTGCGATCGTGTACTACAAGCCCGGGTGTCCGTTCGGCATCCGGCTCCGGTTGGCGCTGAGCTTGCACGGCGTACCGTTCCGAGCCGTTCGGTTCCGCGACGACGAGGTCGGGGCCGAGCGAGTGCGAGCCGTCAACGAGGGCTGCGAGATCAGCCCCACGGTTCACGTGAACGGGCGCTGGCTCACCAACCCCCGCTGGCGCGAAGTGGCCGACGCGTCCGCCCGCTCGCACTCGGCGGCGGCCTGATCCTTGGATGAGGAGAGCCCTTACACAAGGAACACGAATCATCCTTGTGTAAGGGCCGAATGGTGAGGCGTCGGTCAGCCTGGCGAGTGAAGGAGCGGCTGCCGGAGGTCGAAGAACTCCGGCGGGCCGGTCATCAAACCGTTGAGCTCGTCCATCTGAGCCTGCAACTCCGGTGGCAGTGCCTTGCTCTCACCTGCGCGGGCCTCGGCCTCGGAGGTGAAGTAGGTGACCATCGTGAAGGCACCCTCGTCGTGGCCGATCGAGACCATCCCGATGACATCGGGGCGGAACTGCTCCCACTTGTCGGCGTTCTCGGTCATCAGCTTCTTGGCGCGTTCGGGATCGCTCCCGCTGCCCCGCATGATCTGCACGAACCCGGCGCCGTCGACGTCGCCGTACAGGTCAACGTCGACGTCGGAGCTGTTGGCGAAGCTGGCCTCGCCGTCGAAGAGCTTCGCGGTCTCGGCCCACCACGCGTCCTGTTCGGGCCGGGCGCCATTGGCCATGGCCGCGGCCTCGGACTCGAAGCGAGCCACGGCGATCACTCTGCCGTCATCGGTGACCCCGCCGGTCGAGCCGAGCCAGCCCGCGGCACCGGGCGACAGGTCGGACTTCCACCGGTCGATTGCCTGGGCGAAGGCCTCCGGCTGCGAGGTCTTGCCCTGGATGACTTGCACGAACATGTTGACCTCCTCGTTGGATTCCCGGGATGTGTGGATCCTCAGCACGCTACGCCCGCCGTACCCCCACCGGAACCCTCACTCGAGGGTTCGATGCGGTCATACGAGTCGGCTTGTCGTCATGCCTGGTGACGTCCACCCTCCCCCAGAGAGCGGTGAGCGCACCGAATGATCGCCAGCGTCCTACCTTCCAGATTGACGCACCAGTGCCGAGCCAGGTACCACCTCAAGCTGCGACGCGCATGTACCGGCGAGCGCGGATCTGGCGACCGACCCGACGCCAGGGTGCGGGAGCAGCATGGCCTCGTACAGAAACGCGGGGGCGTCGTGTAGTCGTAGGTGCCGCCGCTGAGGAACCTGACCCGGAGGGTGTGGGTGGCGTGGTCGTAGCCGACGAAGGCGACGTTGTCGGAGACGACGGGGACCATGCTCATGTTGCGCTCCTGGCGTTGTGGTCTAGCGGCGGGTCGTCCGGTTGGGGACCCAGTGGATGCGGCCGTCCCGGAGCCAGAAGTGGCAGCGGGGTCGGCCGCGGTAGTCGATCGACGGGTGGACGGAGGGCTGGCCGGTGTCGTTGGTCGTGACCCTCCAGCGAGTTCTTGCAGGATTGGCCAGGTTGAGCTCCACGGTGTGGCCACGCCCGCAAGGGCAATCGAGAAGCGCCCACTTGGGTGTCGCCACCCCGAGGACGTAGACGCACCGAGGGTCGAGGCCCTCGGGCAGCCCGCCGCGGTCGGCGACGACCACCACCTGGTTGACGCGGGACTTGGCGTGGCCATTGCGGGCACGCCGGTACGCGCGGACGACGCCAATGCGGGCATTGGCCAGGACGCGCATCACCCGAGCACCCCTAGAAGGTCGAGGTAGGGGGCCCGGGTGCCGCGGCCGATGAACGCCGTACTGGTGCAGAAGCAGCCGGGGCGTGCCGGTCGGGCGTTGCGGCGCAGCTCACCGAGGTGGGAGCGGAGCAACAGCTCGGTCGCGTCGCTCTTCCCGAGGCCGGTCAGCCGCAGGAGGAACTCGGTCGCGCCGAGCGCCGCGACGCTGGTGGTGAGAGTGACGACCGCGGGCTGCGGCGTCTCGGCTTCGGGCACGTACCCCTCGCCGGCGAGCCGCTTACGGGTCTCGGGGTCGAGGTTCTCGGCGGCTGCGAGGCCCGGGTCGATCCGGCCCCGGCACAGCAGGCACGCCGTGCCGGGCGCCACCCAGGTGACGCGCTGCTCGATCCGCACTTCCCGGCCACCGTCTTCGCGCTCCGTCGGCAGAACCAGGACGGCGACGTCGATGACCGGGGCGATGTGCGCGTATGTCCACCGGTTCAGGATCAGGCGTGCGCCGTGCCCGTCGACGCAACTGAAGACGACGTCGGCGTGCAAGATCGCGGCGATCGCGTCCGGGTGGTTCAGCGGCTTTTCGATCCGGACCACCGGGGTGCCCAGTCCGATGGCGTCGAGGTGGTCACCAAGCGCGTCCACCTTGAGGCGGCCGACGTCGCCGGTCGTGATGCCGTGCCCGCGGGTCGGGGTCGGGTCGGTGACGACGTCGTCGTCGACGATGACGAGCTCACCCAACCCCAGCCGTGCGACCTGGACCGAGACCGCGGACCCGGTGCCGCCACCACCGATGACCGCGGCGCGCACGTGCTGGAGCATCCGGTTGCCGCCCGGGCCGAGCATCCGGATCTGCCGGTCGAACACCGACAGCTGCTCATCGCCCGGCTGATCGCCCGACTCCTCGCCTTCGGCGGCTGGCGGCAGGTACAGGTGGAGACCAGCGCCGGCGACCCGGACTGCGTCGACGACGACGAACTGCGGCGCCCGCGCGTCGAAGCCCCCACCTAGGTCGTACAGGCGGGCGGCGACCTGCGAGGCGTCCGGGGTGCCGGCGATCACGACGGCCGCGTAGTACACAGCACCGAACGCACGGGCCGCGATCGCCAGATCGGTGTCAACCTGGTCGTCGTAGGTGGAGAACTCCGGCAGACCACGCGGGTGGGTGTGGACGAAAACCGGGACCTGGCCGTTCGCCACGGCCGCACGGAACGCCGGCACCCACCCGGACGAGGAGATCGACAGGCCCATCGGGCCGCGCTCGACGTAGGCACCCTCCGGGACCGGCGTGATGGTCTGCGCGAGCAGCGTGATCTGCCCGGCGACCTTCGGGATCTGGGCACCGGCGGCGGTGGCGGTGTCCACGGTGGTCGCCGCGGCCCCCACGAGGGAGGTCGCGACGACTGCCGCGGTTTCGTCACCGGCGCCGAGGGACGCGACCAGCGGGGTGAACTGGTCCTCGGTGAACGCGATGCGGGTCGACATCAGTTGCCGCCCGCCATCGCCAGCGCCCGCCGGACGTACGCCAGATACGTCTCGAGGTTGTCGACGCCCGGGCGCCACTGGCCCCCTATGTGGCGGCTCCACCGCTGCCAGGACCGACCGACGTGGTGCTCGGTCACCTCGGTGCCCGGGATCGCAGCGCCCTTGGCCGTCAGGGCCGGCGACACCCAGAACATGTCCGGGGTGGCGTCGGGGAACCCGATCGGCAGGCGCAGCAGAAGGTCGACCTCGGACCGGTCGAGGCCCGGCGTCGGCAAATCGGCAAGAACGACGTTAACGAACCCGTCGACGACCTCGACCGTGTGGCTATAGCCCAGCGAGTCGAGGAAGCACTGGTCCTGTTCGCGGAGGACCGCTACGAGCGCACCCATCGCTCAGGCCCCGGCGTAGAGGTCGCTGACCTGGCCCGGGTTGATCACACGCGGCACGGTGAAGAACCGCATGTTGTTCTCGAGCACCACGACCTCGTCGTCCTCGATGAGCCTGTCGAGCTCGTCGAGGATGTCGAGCCACACGTCACGGTCGGTGCTCACCGGCGGCGACGGCACCAGACGCAGCTGCGCGCCCGTGAGCTTGTCCCCCTCCGGGTGGTACCTAGTCCCGTCGATGTAGATCGGGGTCTTCCCCCGCTTCGGGTCCTTGGTCTTGTGGGTTTCCAACGAAGACATAAGACATCTCTCCTAGCTTCCAGGTGGTGGATCCGCCTGCTGTAGGCGAGCATACATGCATACATGTTACTTGCGCCAATTATCAGTAACGGGCATGCTTGACCGCATGAATTGCGCGCACCGCGCACGAGAAGGGAGAGTCACTTGAGTAAGTCCCGCGTCACGACCATCCGTCAGCCTGAGGATCAGGCAGACGAACTGGAGTTTGTTGCCCGTGTGGACGGCATTCCTGCGTCCGAACTCATCCGCGACGCGATTGCCGACTACCTCGCAGCCCGACGAGCCGACCCGGAGTTCCTAGACCGTCTCCGGGCGCGCATCGAAGCCGACAAGGAAATCCTCGCCCGGTTGGCGCAGTAGCCAACGCGAGGCGAGCAGCAACCGCTACCACCCAAGACCGAGACCGAGAGGAGGACGATGATGACCAAGCACCTGAGCATGGAGGAGTACGGCACCATCGCCGCCCAGGTTCTCGCGGTCCCCACCCAGGACCTCCTCGCCACCTGCGACACAGTCGCACTGCTCGCAGCACTCGAAGCACCGGCCGCAGGCATCGACGGCTACGCGGTCTACCCGACCATGGCGGCGAAGGCCTCAGCCCTCGTGTACCGCCTTTGCCGCACCCGGCCCCTCCTCGACGGAAACCAGCGTGCCGCGCTGATGGCCCTCTATGAGTACCTCGACCTGAACGGCTACCAGTGGACCGGCCACCCAGGCGACGACACCGACAACGTCGTCACCCTCCTGAAGGAGCTCGCTGCCGGCATCGTCACTGAGAAGGAACTGACCGAGTGGATTTCCGCGCGGATCGGCGGACTCGAGTGACCGAGTCCGCCGATCTGCCGGGAGCAACCGTCACCGACCTGACGCCCGTACGGAAGGTCCCGTCCGTCTATCTGGCGTGCCCGTTGACCGGGCATGCCGACCATGCCCAGGAGATCAAGACCCGCGTCGGCGTCGTCGAGGCGTGCATCGCGGAGTTCACCGACACCACCGGCTTCTCGACCGAACCGTGGCACGTCAGCGCCTATGCACCGGTCAACCACACCTCCCCGTGGGAGGACGACCACCGCAGCCCGGAGGAGATCTTCGAGATCAACCTCCAGGCCCTGACTGAGTCCGACGGCCTGATCGTGGTCGCCCATCAGGGCTCCAGCGCCGGCATCGGCCAGGAGATCGAGTGGGCCCGGTGCATGAACATCCCGATCCTGTACCTCAGCATCGACGAACCCAGCCGCCAGATCCGCGGCATCCCCCACGCCATCACCTTCGCCCGGTACACCGACGAAGCCGACCTCCGCCTGCGTGTGCAGGAGTGGCTCGAGGCGAACCGACCCGGCATTCAGAACGGCCCGCAGCGACGCTCGAACGCCAAGTTAGCCTTCCTCCCCTTCACCACCGCGCTGAGCCAGGCGTGGCACCGGTCGTTCAACAAGACCGACACAGCTGCTCGCGTCGGCCTGCGGCCCGCGGCGGTCACCAGCCTGCTGGACTCTCCTGCGCGCCTGGCCGTCGGACCGTTCGCGACCGTCCTCGCGCTCGCGAACGAACTCGGCGTCCCGATCGGGCGTCGCACCGACCTCAGCCTCACGCAGGCCCGCGCGTTCGTGCAGGCCGCCGACGCCGGCGGCTGGGACGACGACCTCGCCGAACGAGTCCTCTTCTACGCGCTCCTGCGTGCCAGCGCGCACGACCTGACCTCAGGGGAAGCCTGGACCGAGCTGCGCGCCCAGATGGACGGCGAGTAGGTCACCT
>JAKFXV010000321.1 GCA_021731205.1 Nocardioides sp.
CGCCGTCGGTGGCACCGCAACGTTGAGGCGCAGCATGTCCGCCTCGGTCGACCCGGTGTAGTTCTGGAACCCCGGAACCACACCCTCGGGGATGCCGGTGAGCAGGATCGCGTTGAGATCGGCGCGGTTCTTCGTGTACGCCGCCAGGTTCGGGAAGACACCTGGATACAACGCCGGCAGCAACGTCGCCAGCTCGGGCTTGTTCACCCGCGCCGCGTAGTCCGAGTCCTCATGCGGGTCTGCCGCGTTCCACGCGTCCTTGCGCGCCATGGGCACGATGACCTCGTTGAACAGCGGGTTGCCCAGCCTGGACACCTGCACGTAGGGGCCGAGGTCCTCGGTCTTGCCATTGCCCTTGCGCACCGACGCGGCACGCCGGCTGGCCGACGCCCACACCCCGATGACAGCTTTCGGGCTGTTCACGCTGGTCGGCTTCACGTTCCCCTTGGTGAGGTCGGTGATCGGCACCTGGATCGCGATCGAGTGGACGTTCATCCCCTGGGTCCCGTTGACGCCCTCCGCCGCCGCCAACGGGATCAGGTGAGCGGCATTGAACGGCCGCAACGCGCCCAGATCGAAGATGCTCCCCAGGTCGACGAAGAAGCCCTCCGCACGCTGACCGGCGAACACTCGGCGACCACCCTTGAGTTGGTGGATCGCCTGCGCAGTGAACTTCTCGTAGTCCGGAGTGGACCGCACCCCGACGTTGACCGGCGGCACCCGCAGCCCGCTGGCGAGCCTGACGGCCTTCTTGCCGCGCACCTTGCGCGTCACGGAGTACGTCTGCGGTCGATTCCAGTTGGGATCGGAAATGCTGGCGATCGGACCCACGTTGTACAAGAACGTGTTCTTGTTGCGGATCTTGGTCGTGAAGCGGAACTGGTAGGTCACGTCGGCTCGAGCATCACCACGGTTGCTGATGTGGATCTCGTAGAGGACATCGTCGGCGAACTCGAAGAAGTTCGGGCCACCCTGGGGGGACTGGAACGGCAGATAGTTCGCGATGAGGGTGACGGTGTCAGGCCGGTCGGGACTGACGAACGCGTACACATCGGTGTTGTCGGCGGCAGGATCCTTGGAGATCTCCGGCGCCTCGCGGTGTGAGGACATGGTTACTTACCTGCCTTACGGACGATCCTGCGGACCAGCCTCTTGTCTCGGATGCGGGTTGCGTTGTTGCCGGCAAAGACGATCATCTTGCCGTTCTGGACGTTGTCGACGTAGACAACGAACGGGCCGTTGCCCACTCGCAACCGGCCCTCCGTGTCGATGGCGGCGTCTGCCGCCTCAGCCGAGCCGAGCAGCGACGCGGCAGCAATAGCTGCAGCCCCTCCACCGGTCACGGCGATGAACCCACGACGTGACGGCTGCTGCGCAGCCTCCGCCTCGGTGGGCTCAGGTGCTAGTTCTGTCATGAGCTGTCCTCTCCTCAAGCGGTGCACCTGCCCGGCTCCCGAGATGGGCAGGTCTTGTGAGGCGTTCGCAGCCCGCTCCCGATCGGATTGGGAAACCGCGCGAAAGTTGACAACGATTCTCACTATCTGTGAGAGTCGTTCTCATGTTTGCGATGGCCACCAAGCCCGTTCGAGCCACCCGGACACGGTTCGTGACCGTTGCCGTTGCGACCTCCGGGCTCCTGCTCGGGGCATGTGGTTCGGGCCCCGACCGCCAGGCGGCCGACGATGAGCTGCTGGTGGTCTCCGCCTTCTACCCCCTGGCGTACGTCGCGGAGCAGGTGAGCCGAGGAGCGGGAGTCCAGGTGGTCAATGTGACGGCCCCCGGCGTCGAACCGCATGACCAGGAGCCCTCCCCGTTGGCGGTCGCACAGATCGCGAGCGCGGACCTGGTGCTGATCCAGACCGGATTCCAGCCCGCCGTCGAAGCTGCGGCCGAGCAGAACGCCACCGGCACGGTGGTCGACGTGATCAACATCGTCGACCTCATGCCCGTCGATGATCACGACGGGCACGGGCAAGAGGACGGGCATGGGGACGGACATGGGGACGGACATGGGGACGGGCATGAGGATGAGCCCGCAGCGGACGCCGGCTTCGATCCGCACTTCTGGCTCGACCCGGTGCGCGTGGCCCTGCTGGCGCGGGAGGTTTCCGCTCGCCTCGGCGAACTGGACCCGAGCTCGGCCGACATCTACACCCGCAACGCCGAGGACTTGATCGTCGAGCTGACCAAGCTCGATGACGAGTATCGAGGCGGACTGGCGCAGTGCGCCCGCACCACGGTGGTGGTCAGCCACGATGCGTTCGGGTACCTCACCAAGTACGGCTTGACCTTCGCTCCGATCGTCGGCATCGCGCCCGATGCGGAACCGACGCCCGGAGACTTGGCGCGGCTCGGCGAACTCATCGACGCCGAGGGCGTCACGACCGTGTTCTCCGAAACTCTGCTGAGTCCAGCGCTGTCGGAGGCCCTGGCCCGCGAGGCCGGTGTGCAGACCTCGGTCCTCGATCCGATCGAGGGGTTGAGTGCTGCCGACTCCGGCGAGGACTACCTTTCCCTCATGCGTGCCAACCTCACTGCCTTGCGCGAGGCCAACGGGTGCTGACCGGCACCGAGACCGGCCCCGTTGTGGAGATCCGCGACGGGTCCGTCTCCATCGACGGGCGCCCGATCCTTCGCCAGATCGACCTGTCGGTCAACGCCGGCCAATTTCTCGCTCTGCTCGGTGCCAACGGCTCCGGCAAGTCGACCCTAGTGCGCGCCTGCACCGGGCTTCGCCCACTCAGCTCCGGGACCGCACTACTGTTCGGCACGGCGCTGAGCAACTTCAGGGACTGGGCGCGGATCGGATTCGTTCCACAGCGCACGAGCGCCGCCGGCGGGGTTCCTGCATCGGTTCAGGAAGTGGTCGGTTCGGGACGCCTGTCGCGGCGCCGGCTCCTGCGACCGGCGTCGCGGTCGGATCGCACGGCCGTGCGTGAGGCGATCGCCGCTGTCGGCCTGTCCGGCCGCGAGGGAGATGGCATCGCGACCCTTTCAGGCGGGGAACAGCAACGTGTGCTGATCGCCCGAGCCTTGGCAGGAGAACCGGAACTGCTCTTCCTGGACGAGCCGATGGCAGGCGTCGACCTGGCCGCCCAGCAGTCGCTCGCCGGAGTGCTGGGCGAGCTGAAGTTGAAGGGGACCACCGTGGTGCTGGTCGCTCACGAGCTGGGCGCACTCGCGCCTCTGGTGGATCGAGCCGTGATCATGCGGGACGGACGCGTCATTCACGACGGGGATCTGCCAAGCGATCACGAACTCCACGACTCGCTTCGCGAGTCCCATCATCACCTCGAGCGACCACACGACGACCACGTGCCGCATGTCGGCTCGCCGCTGGAACTGCGCCGGAGTGTCAGGGGCGACCATGAGTGAGCTGCTCGCCTTGGATTTCATGCAGCGGGCCCTGCTGGCGGCCCTGCTCACCGGCCTGGCAGCCCCGGCGGTCGGCATCTACCTCGTGCAGCGTCGCCTCGCACTGATGGGAGATGGCATCGGGCACGTCGCGGTGACCGGGGTGGCCTTGGGTTGGCTCACAGGCAACTCCCCCACCGGAACTGCGGTGATCGTCGCCATCGTGGGAGCCGCCACGATCGAGTTCGTTCGCGAGCGTGGTCACGCCGGCGGCGACGTCGCTCTCGCGCTGCTGTTCTACGGAGGTATCGCGGGCGGGGTGCTGCTCATGGGCCTGGCCGGACAAAACGCTGCCAAGCTGCAGCAGTCCCTGTTCGGGTCGCTGCTCACGATGTCTCCTGCCGACCTGCGGTACGCCGCCGTGTTGTCCGTGGTCACCCTCCTGCTCGCGCTCTGCCTCGGACCTCAGCTGTACGCCGTCGCGCTGGACGCGGAGTTCGCGAGCGTCGCCGGACTCAATGTGCGTGCCTACAACCTCTTGGTGGCGGTCCTCGCGGCCGTCACAGTGACCTTCGCGATGCACACGGTCGGCCTGCTCCTGGTGTCGGCGCTGATGGTGGTGCCCGTCGCAACCGCACAGCAAGTGACCCGCAGCTTCCGGATGACGATGGTTGCGGCGACTGGTCTAGGGGCGAGCGCAGCTGTCGGCGGACTGATGTTGTCCGCCTGGTTGTCGTGGGAGTTCGATCTCCAGGCGCCCCCAGGGCCGACCATCGTGTTGCTCGCACTCGCCGGCTTCGTGGTCATGTGGCCGGTGGGCGGTTGGTTGCGCCTGCGAACCCGCCGCCTGGCTCCGTTCCCCGCAGTGCCCGGCCCTCCGGAGCATGTGCCCACCGGCATGGGACACGCGCACCAGCACGGCCCGGACTGTGGGCATCTCGCGGTGCCGCACGAGGATCACGTGGACTACGTCCACGACGGCCATCGCCACGCACCCCACGGTGAGCACTACGACGAGCACTGACCCGGGGGCGTCGTGGAGTGCTAGTCCTCGGTCTCGTCTTGGGACGGATCGACGACGGTGGCCACGGCGACTCGTCGTACGCACAAGAACCAGGTCAGCACGGCACCGATCACCGCCGGGACGAGAATCCACCAACCGTGCTCGCGCAACAAGAAGTCCACCTCACTCACGCCCCTCGAGCACGTCACGGCTCTGCTGTTCAAGCTGCTTGACCGACGGCAGGGTGAAGCGGGCCACGAGCAGGCTGATCAGCGATCCGAGCAGGAACGAGATCAGCATCATGACGTAGAGCTGGCTGGCGTAAGCGTTCATGCGGCGACTCCCCTCAGGCTCGATCCGGCACCCTCGATGGATTCCCGGTTGGCAACCACGATGCGGACACCCTCGATGCCCTCGACGATCTCGACCGCGGCATCCATCTGTGCTGCGGTCACACTCACGCCGAACGGGATGTCGAGGGTCGCGTCACGGGCTTCGAAGACGACGTGGATATCGGTGATCCCGGCCTTGGCCAGGGCGGCGATCGACTGATCGGTCAGCTGGACCTCGATGCTGGATCGGTTGTAGGCGCTCACGAGTGCCGCAAAGATGATCGGCACGATCAACAACGCGACCCACCACAAGACGCCGGGGAACTTGAAGCCCCACCGCTCTCGATATCTGATCGTCCGCTCGGCCTCAGCCGGAACGTCCTGCGGTTCCACATCGCCTCCGGTTCGTCGCGTCGGGCACATCTTGCCCTACGCCGGTGCTCACACCGAACCGTAGCGCCGGGTTCGCGACGCGTAGTCCTCGATCGCCCGCCATAGATGCCGTCGATCCACATCGGGCCACAGCACGTCGCTGAAGACGAACTCGCTGTAGGCCGCCTGCCACAGCATGAAGTTGGAGAGCCGCTGCTCCCCCGATGTGCGCCACACCAGATCCACGTCCGGAGCCTCAGGGACGTAGAGGTGCTTGGCGAAGACTCGGTCGGTGACCTGGTCGGGGGAAAGCCGACCCGCAGCGACCTCGGTCGCGATCGATCGAGCGGCGTCGGCAAGCTCGGCGCGCCCGCCGTAGTTGACACACATGGTGAGCGTGAGCACGCGGTTGCGTTTGGTCAGCTCCTCGGCGGCGCGCAGTTCGGCGATGACCGAGCGCCACAGCCGCGGAACCCGGCCCGCCCATCGGACCCGGACTCCGAGGTCGGCCATCTCGTCGCGGCGTCGGCGAATCACGTCGCGGTTGAATCCCATCAAGAAGCGCACCTCGTCGGGTGACCGGGACCAGTTCTCCGTCGAGAAGGCATAGGCTGAGATCGCACTGACCCCGATCTCGATCGCGCCGCTGACAACGTCGAAAAGTGCGTGCTCGCCCTGCTCGTGTCCGGCTGTCCGGGGCAACCCGCGTTCCTTGGCCCACCGCCCGTTGCCGTCCATCACGATGGCGATGTGTCCCGGCACCAACTCCCGGGGTAGGTCGGGTGGCCGCGCTCCACTGGGATGCGGGAGCGGAGCCCGGACCGGTCGATTCACGCGCCGACTCTAGCCGTCGCGACGCCTGGCCCGGCTCAACGCTCGACGTACGTCATCGAGCGCAGCCCGCGCTCCACATGCCAGGCGACGAAGGCCGACACCAGTCCGCTGGCCTCGCGAAGGTGACGCGGATCCGCAGCCTCCACCACCGCCCACTCGCCAGCCAGCAGAGCACCCAGGACGGCCACCGTTTCTGCGGCCGGTCCCGCCGAGCCCGGCACCCGGCAGCCAGTGCACAGCACGCCTCCGGCCGCAGGATTGAACCATCGGTGCGGACCCGGGACACCGCATCGCGCGCACTGGTCGA
>JAKFXV010000031.1 GCA_021731205.1 Nocardioides sp.
GGTCGCGGAGGTGAACTCGCCGGAGTCGCCGAATCGGCGGGCGTCGTCACGCAGACCGCGCGACCAGCGGACGAAAGCCCCACCCACGATCACGGCGACCACCAGGGATACGACCCCGGCCACCATGGAGACCAAAACGACGACCTCGAAGTCGTGGTCGGACAAGAACATCGCGCGAGCAGTGCCCACGAAACCCGCAACGACGGCAGCGACGGCCACACCGGCGACAGTGGCCGCGAGGACCAGGACGGAGCTCTTTCGCAGCACCCAGGCCACGATCAGCCCGCTGAGTCCTGCGGCCGCCGACCACGCCGACGCAATCGCGACGATCGCCCACTGGTCGCTGCTCATGCTGCCTCCCACCGATAGCCGACGCCCCACACCGTCACCAGTCGCGTCGGTCGGGTGGGATCCGCTTCGACCTTCTCCCGCAGCCGTCGTACGTGCACGGTCACGGTCGATGAGTCACCGAACGACCAGCCCCAGACCTGTTGCAGGAGGTCGTCGCGGGAGTACGCCGTCCCCGGGTTGGCCATCAAGAACCGCAGCAGGTCGAACTCGCGCCCGGTCAGGGCCAAGGGGTTCCCGGCCAGCGTCGCCTCGTGCCGATCACTGTCGACCACCAACTCGCCGTCGACCACTCGCCCGGCGGCGGGCTTGTCCAGCTCACCGGCCCGGCGCAACACGGACTCGACTCGCAACACCAGCTCGCGCGGACTGAACGGTTTGGTCACGTAGTCGTCCGCACCGAGTTCGAGGCCGACCACGCGGTCGGTCTCCGCACCCAGTGCGGTGAGCATGATCACCGGGACTCGGCTGACGGTGCGCAACCGGCGGCACACCTCCAGACCGTCGATGCCCGGCAGCATCAGGTCGAGGACCACGAGATCTGCGGGCCGCTCACGCATGACTCCCAGCGCCGCTTCGCCGTCTCCCGCCTCGCTCACCTCGTGCTTCGCAGCGCGTAGGTACGACACCACGACCTCGCGAACCGTGCGATCGTCGTCCACCACGAGTACGCGCGCCATCAGGTTCCTCCTCGGCGATCGCGGAAAGCGACGACCACACTGGCCGCCAAGGTTAGTGCGCCGATGCTCATCCATCCGAGCAGGTAGTTGCGATCCAGCAGAGTGGGGTTGTCCGCCTTGGCGCCGAAACCGACGAGCACCGGGATCGCCACCAGCGTGATCGACCCGAACACGGCCAGTGCCAGCACCGCGCCGGCATGGGCTCGCGCGGGCAGCAGCCGCGACCCGAGCAGACAAACTCCGAGCACCAGTGGAGCCAGCACCAGGTCGTGCGCGATGACGCCGCCAGCTAGCCAGGCCAACACCGCCAGCAGATCGTCGGGACGACGAGTCAGCAACCACCCGGCGTACCCTCCGGCCGCGAGGCCGAAACCACCGAGAGCCCAGCGCACCGCTCTCACGTCAGCACGTCCAGGCGCGTGACCCACTTCGTCTGCAGGACGCCCGGCCGGTTCGGCGCGATCAGACGACAGGGATAGCCGTGGTCCAACGACAGAGGCTCCCCGCCGAGCCCGGTCGCCAGCAAGGTCAGCGGATCGTCTGCGAAGTTGGCGGGCAACTCGATCGCTCGGAACGAACCTCGCTGCTGCAGCGACTCCACCCGTACGGCGACGCCGATCGGGGCCTCCACCAGCTCCAGCAGGGTCCTGATCCGGACACCGGTCCACTCACCGCTGGCGCTCCACCCCTCGACGCAGGCGATCGGGAGTCGCTCGGTGTGCCGGCTCAGCTCGCCCAGCTCGGCTGTGGTGAGCGTCACCTCGCGCCCGGCGTACGCGATCGTCAGACGGTACGCCGGGCTGGTGGCGCTCGCCGTCACCCCGGCCGCGCGAGCGGTCTTGTTGATCGGAATGCCTCCCGGGCCCCCACCGGAACGCACCCCCAAGCTCGACACCCGGCGCAGCGCCGGCACCGTGGAGCCTGCGGTAGCCAGGACCGCCACACCCGCCGCTGCCCACGTCGTACGGAGCAAGGCGCGCCTCGACAGGCCACCCTCGCGCACTTGAGCAACTGGCTCGACGCCGTGCTGGGTTGGCTCGTCAAGCGGGCCCAGCAAGGCGCCTGTGATGAGCGGCAGCTTGACCGCGATGTGCAGCACCAGCGCGCCAACGGCCAGCCAGCCGACGGCGTAGTGGGTGGCGCGGAAGGAGAAGGTCCAGGGATACCACTGGGCCGAGTTCGCGAGACCGGTCGCGAGTTGAAAGATCGCGGCGGCCACCAGGACTGCGATCGAGCCCCGTTCCGCAAGGTGGATGAGAAGTTCCCGGCTCGCGCGAGGTGGTCGCACGAACAACTTCGGGAAGACGGCCCAGAGCTTGACCAGCAGCAAGGGGACGGCCGCCGTACCGGAGATCACGTGGAGACCCTGACTGACCCGATAGCCCCAGACCGGCCGGGTCGGGAACGGCCAACTCGGCTCCTGAGCAGCATGGCTGATCAGCCCGGTCACGAACGCGAGCGCGAAACAGACGCCGAGCCAGACCCCGACGCGGGCCGCGACGGCCGGGCTACGCAGGCGAGTCGAGAAACTCGTCTCGCTCGGCAGGAGCCGGTGTGGGGCAGCACCCGGGCTCATCGGCGGCCCGCCTTGACGAACACGCCGAACCAACGCGCGCCGTGCCGATGGATCTGCGGCGACCCGAATCCCGCCTCGGCGGCCACCGAGGCTGCTTGGTCTGCACCCAGCACCGCCCACGGGAAGGGCTCACTCAGTCCCCGATCGGTCTGTAGCCGAACCATGCCCACCCGCAGGCCGGTGCCGTGAGGGGCGAGCTCGACAACGACTCGCCCCGCGTGGCCGAGCATCTCCCCCACGCGCCGTAGCAGGGCAACGGGGTCTCCCCCGATTCCGATGTTGCCGTCGGCCAGCAGGGCCGTCTCCCAACGCCCCTCGGCCGGCACCCGATGGAACACGTCACGCAGGAGTGCAGAGGCACCGCGCTCGCGGGTCAAGAAGATCGCTTCGGGGACGACGTCGATGCCGAGCACGACCTGTCCGCGCTCGGCCAGCCGCTCGGCCATCCGCCCGGGACCACACCCGACGTCGAGCGTCGCTCCGGCACAGTGCGCCAAGATGGCTTGGTCCGACTCGTCGGCGCGACCGGTCCAGGCGTCGACTCGATGACCGTCGCCGTCAGGACCGATCCACACGGTGGCGTGACCGCGAAACGCCGACGTGAAGGCGTGCTCCAGCTCCGGGCTCACGGGCTCGCTCCGATGACGAGCCGGCGCCAAGCCGCACCGAACTCTCCCGAGCTGGCCACCCCCACCTGATCCGCGTCGGAGACCGTGTCGACGTCGGTGAGCTCAGCCGCCGTACCCACTGAGTACGCCGGGCCGCCCGGGTCCCGGAGCGTCGCCAGCGCGGCTCGGGTACGCCGGGCGGTGTCGGCAGTCGACATGGTCACCCGACGCAACACCCGCGCATCTCCGGGCACGCGCAGTGCGAGCGCCCACCAGCCCCCGTCGGTGGCCGGTGCGACCACGGCACGGTGAGCCTCGAGGCCGGCCACGACCTCCCCGAGCTGGGCCGGGGTCACCTGCGGGGTGTCCATCCCGACTTGCACTCGCGGGCCGGCCAGGTGCCCGTGTGCGTGAGCCAACCGTTCACCCAGGCCTTGCCCCTCCTGCGCGAACACCCTCCAGCCGCTCAGGCGTCGTCGTACCTCCGCGCCACGGCGGGCCTGCGCAAGGTCTCCCTCGAGAGCCAGGTGACACCGTCCGGGCGCGTAGGCAGCACACGCATCGATCGTGTCGAGCAGAGCCGCTGCGGCAAGTTCCGCCGCTGCGGCCATCCCGATCCTCACCCCGAGCCGAGTCTTGACGCGCCCCACCACCGGAGCCTTCGCGACGACGAGAACCGACGGTGGGAGAAGGATGGGTTGCTCCTCGAGCACCCTCATGCGAGCACCTTCCAGAAGTCGTGGGCCGCCTTCAGCGTCCCCATCACCGATCCGGAGACCTTGGATCTGGTGCCTCGGGCGCGAGGCCGATAAGTCACGTCGCGCTCCGTGATCCGCCAGCCCGCGCGGGTCGCGCGCTGCAATAGCTCGACCGGGTAGCCGAACCGCCGGTCAGCGACGCCCAGAGCCAGCAGATCGGTGCGACGACAGACCCGGATCGGTGCGATGTCGTGGACGGTCAGACCGATCCTCCACCGCAACCACGCAACGATCAGCGCGTTGCCCGCCCGCGCATGCCACGGCCACGCCCCCGATGCCGTCGGTCGCCGTCGACCGACGGCCATGTCCGCTGCGTCTCCGCGCACGTCGTCGAGCAGTCCCGCCAGGTCTCGCAGATCGAAGCTGCCGTCCGCGTCGGCCACCGCGACGTACTCCGCCGAAGCCGCCTCGATTCCTGCCTGTACGGCGGCACCGTAGCCAGGACGTGGTTCGGTCACCACCACGGCGCCCAGTGTCCGAGCCACCCGAGCCGTGTCGTCGCGCGAACCGTTGTCCACCACGATCGGGCGGAACCCGGCGGGCACGCTACGCAGCAGCTCGGGCAACGCCAGGGCCTCGTCGCGACACGGCAAGACGAGGTCACAGTCGTCTTGTCGCGCGGTCGTGGCTGCGCTTGGCGAGGTCATGCATTTCACGCTACGGAAGCACTGCGGGCAGGGTCGCCCGAAACCATTACAAGGTGCTGACGGTGGCCCCGCGCACCCGTCCGCGCCGCCCTCGGCCACCTAGCATCGCCAGCGTGACCTCGACGGAAGTGCCGCGCGTGCGCGCCTCAACCGGACGCCGTGTCGACGCCCCGCGAGTCGGGTTGCTGACGGCGTTGGTGTTGATGGCTGCCGGGGTGCTCGTCCCGCTGCTCACGGGTTGGGACGTGCACGTGCGCTGGTTCCCACCGCTGCATGCCGTCTGGGATCCGCGGGTCGGCGTCGGGACGGTCCCGGCCGTGCTGATCGGCGTCTTGGCGTCCACCTACGCCGGACGGATCGCCGAGACCGCCCGTTGGCGGACGCTGCTGCTGACGACCTACGTCGCTGGGTTGACGTGGTTGTTCGCCCTGGCTCTGGTCGACGGGCCTGGGGGGATCGGGAACGTCCTCAACCACGATTACGAATATCTCCAGACCGCTCGGATCGTCACGGACATCCCGGCGATGCTGGAGGAGTACACCTCTCGGATCTCGTTCGACGCCCGGCCCGACAATTGGCCGGTCCACCTCGCGGGTCACCCTCCGGGCGCCGTGTTGTTCTTCATCGGCCTGGTTCGACTGGGACTGGGCAGCGGGCTGGCCGCCGGCCTCGTCGTGACCTTGGTCGCGGCCTCCACCGCTATCGCCGTGATGACGACCCTGCGGACCCTGGGTTCGGAGACCGTTGCCCGTCGGTCAGCGCCATTCCTCGTGTTCACCCCAGCGGCCATCTGGATGTGCGTCTCGGCCGATGCTGTGTTCGCTGCCGTGGCGGCCTGGGGCATGTGTGCCCTGGCCGTCGCCAGTGTCCGAGACGCCAACCGGCAGGCCCACGGCGGGACCAGCATCGGTTGGTCCGTCCTCGCCGGCGTCGTCCTCGGGTACGCCGTGATGATGTCCTACGGGCTGGCCTTGCTGGGCCTCCTGGCGCTGGCGATTCTGATCGTCGGCGGTTCCTGGAAGCCGCTGGGCACGGCCGTGGCGGCGGCCTGCGCCGTCGTCGGGTTGTTCGCGCTGTTCGGCTTCTACTGGTGGGAGGGTCTCGACGAGCTTCGCGGCAGGTACTGGGCAGGAGTCGCACGCAATCGCCCGCCCGAGTATTGGATGTGGGGGAACCTCGCTGCCCTGGCCTTGTGTGCCGGCCCGTTCTGCTACGCCGGCCTGGCTCAGCTCGCGTCACGAGTCCGCGAGCAGAGTCGCGACGTCCAGGTGGCGCTGTGGACAGCCGGCGCCGGGGCGGCCATGGTGCTGCTCGCCAACATCTCCCAGCTGAGCCGGGCAGAGGTCGAACGGATCTGGCTCCCCTTTGTGCCCTGGCTGCTGGTGTCGTGCGCGGTGCTGCCCGAGCGCTGGCGGAGGTGGGGGCTCGCAGGCCAGGTGGTCGCCGCGCTCGTCATCCAACACCTG
>JAKFXV010000027.1 GCA_021731205.1 Nocardioides sp.
GGAGGCGAGCAGCGGTGGCCGGCTGGCGCGGCTCAGCCGCAGCGCAATCTGCGGTGCGGCTAGTGCCACGAACAGAATCGGGCCGGCCGAGGCGACCGCCGCGGACGCGAGCGCCACAGCGACGAGGAGGATGGTCAGCTGCGCCAAGGGGACTCGCACGCCAACGGCGATTGCCACGTCGTCTCCTAGTTCGAGGCCGCGAAGGGTTCGGTTGAGGGCTAGTGCGAGCGGGACCAAGACGAGCAGCGAACACGCCAGGGGAACTGCCTGCGGCCAGCCGCGCCCGGCCAGGGACCCGGTGAGCCACACGTGGGCCGCTTCGGCGTCCCACACCCGGGCCCGCACCAGCAGGTACGACGTACCGGCGGCCAGCAGCGCGCCGATCCCGATGCCGATCAACACCAGGCGTTGTCCGTTGATGCCGCGACGCCACGCCAGCAGGTAGATGACGGCGGCCGTCGACAGCCCGCCGAACAGCGCCGCGACCGGCACGCCCACCCTGTCCAGGTCGGTGGCCAGGGCCTGGTCGGTTCCGGAAACCACGATGACCAGGACGGCCGCGAACGCGGCGCCCTCGGTGAGTCCCAGCACATCGGGGCTCGCCAACGGATTGCGGACGAAGCTCTGGGTCAGCGCGCCCGACAATCCCAGGGCGAGGCCGACCAGCACGGCCACCACCAGCCTGGGCAGGCGAAGCTCCACCACCAGGAAGGTCGCGAGCTCGCCTCCACGATCTCGCGTCACGGCAGCGAGTTCGCCGAGGGGCACATAGGCGTCCCCGCTCGAGAGGCTCCACAAGCACCCGATACCGAGGGCGATCAGGCACCCACTGCCGGCCAGCACGTCGCGCCGCCGGACCCGAACCGACCACGGGCCCGCGCGCGCCACCACGGCGCGCTCCAGCAACGTCGTCACAGGGCCACCAGGTCTCGCCGTCGGACCAGGGCGACGAAGAACGGCCCGCCGATCGCGGCCAGGACGATCCCGACCTGCAGCTCTGCGGGCCGGGCGACGACGCGCCCCGCGACATCTGCGGTGACGAGCAGCAGCGCGCCGAGAACGGCGGCGTACGAAACCAGCCAGCGATGATCCGGCCCCGTCCACAACCGCGCCAAGTGAGGGACGACCAAGCCCACGAACACGATCGGGCCGCACGCGGCAGTGGCGGTGCCGGTGAGCAGTACGACGCAGACCAGCCCTATCGCCCGGGTGCGTGCGGGTCGTTGGCCAAGCGTCCGAGCCACATCGTCTCCGAGTGCCAAGACGTTGAGGGCCGGTGAGTGTGCCAGCGCGAGCAGCAGGCCGAGCACCAGCAGCGGCGCGAGCTGCGCGGTGACGGTGCCGTCGCGACCGGACACCGAGCCGACGGCCCAGAATCGGAAGTTGTCCAGCGTGTCCTGGTTGGTGAGGATCAATCCCGTCACGAGCCCGCCCAGAAGAGCCGATACGGACATCCCGGCGAGCACCAGGGTGAGGGGGCTGACGCCCCGTCCGCCGGCGAGGCCGATCGCGAAGACGACCCCACAGGCCACCGCGGCCCCGCCCAGCGCGAACCACACGTATCCCGTGGGGCGGTCGATTCCGAGCGCGTAGATCGCGACCACAACGGCGAACGAGGCGCCGGCGGAGATGCCGAGGATGCCCGGGTCGGCGAGCGGGTTTCGGGTGTGGCCCTGCATGATCGCTCCGGCTGCGCCGAGGGCCGCTCCGACGAGGACCGCCAGCCACGTCCGGGGGAGCCGCAGGTCATGGACGATCACCGATGCCTGTGACGAGTCCTCGTGCCAGAGCGCACGCCAGACATCACTGAGGGGCAGGTTGTTGCTCCCCCACGCCAGGCTGCTCACGCAGGCAGTCAGTGTCAAAGCCACGAGGAGCACGAGGCCGAGGCCGAGCGACCTCGGTGGGCTGGTGGACATTCGCGGGGCCCTCTCGAAATTATGGTTAGGCTAACCTAACTTACAAGCCATTGACAGGGGAACAGGTTGACCTCCGCAGAGATCTCGACCCGGCGGCCCGTCGAACGCGAGCGCCCTTCGTACCGGCCATTCGCGGTCGAGGTGGCGTCGGTCACGGACCTGAGTCCGTCGTTTCGCCGACTGACGTTGACCGGTCCGGACCTGGAGGAGTGCGGCGCGGCGCTGCTGGATCAGCGGATCAAGCTGCTGTTGAGCGATCCCGCTCCCGAACTCCTCGGGGCGGATTGGTTCGAGGCGTGGCGAGCCAGAAGCAATCTGACGCGCCCCCCCATGCGGACCTACACGTTGGCGGGGGTCGACCGGCGCCGCCGCACGATCGACGTCGATCTCGCGTGCAGACCAGTCCATGGACCGGCGTCGGCCTTCGCCCTGAACGCCGGTCCGGGCGATCGCCTGATCGTCGTCGGACCTGACAAGGCGTCGGCGAACTCTTCGATCGACGGAATCGCCTGGCGTCCCGGGTCGGCCACCGCCCGGGTGCTGTTGGTGGGGGACGAGACCGCGCTGCCCGCCATCCGCAACATCCTCGCCACCGTGCCGTTTGCGGCAACGGGCCGCGCCGTCCTCGAGCTGCCGCACCTATCCGACGCAGTGGACCTGCACCCTCCTCCCGGCGTCGAGCTCATCGTGTCGGTGCGCCGTTCGGACGATCTCGGCGCGGCAGCCCTGCCGCATCTGCTCGAGTTCCTGTCCGCCGCCGCTGATCATGGCGAGGTTCACGCACCTGACGGGCTGTGGGAGGAGGCGCAGCTCGACTCTGCGTCGGCCCACTACGGCTGGTTCGCCGGGGAGTCCGGCTGGGTGGCCGGCCTGCGGCGTCGGGTCAGAACGACGCGCATGCCGCGTGAGGCGTGCAGCTTCATGGGCTACTGGCGGCGCGGGCGGGCTGCCGACGACTGACGACCCGGTCCGAGGGTGGGTTGGCCGCGCCAAACCCCGCGTGTGCGGAACGGTGAGGCTCGCTCACCCGTTGAGAAACGTGTGGGACCGGTAGACTCGGTCTCACGAGGTGAGCCGCCAAAGCAGGTGGCCACCATAGGTCTCCAAGGAGGAGTCCACCATGCAGAGCAATAACCCGATCTTCAACCGGTCGGAGCAGTTCCATCCCAACGCTCAGGCGCCCAGCTACCCCGGCACAGCGCCCAGCGCTCCGGCGTACGGCGAGGCGGTCACCACCGACCCCTCCACCTGGGGCACCGGCAGCCCGGTGCAGACCTCAACCGGCGAGCGGATGACGATCGACTCGGTTGTTCAGAAGACCGCCATCTCGCTCGCGGTCGTGGTCGCGTTCGCGATGGCCACCTGGGTGCTCACCGGCGACCTCGACACCGACGAGACGGCGTTCGCCAGGGTCATGTCAGCCGTCATGATCGGCTCGCTCGGCGCTTTCGTGCTGTCGCTGGTCAACTCGTTCAAGCGCGTGGTCAGCCCGCCGCTGGTGCTGGCGTTCTGTGCGCTCGAGGGCGTTGCGCTCGGCGGGTTGAGCAAGTTCTTCGACGCCGTCTATGGCGGCGAGGACAACATCGTGATGGGCGCCGTTCTCGGCACCTTCGCGGCGTTCGCCGGCACCCTTGCCGCCTATAAGTACTTCAACATCCAGGTCAGCCCGAAGTTCCGCAAGATCGTCATCGCCTCGGTGTTCGGCATGATCGGCCTTTCGCTGATGGAGCTGGTCCTGGGCATGTTCGGCAACCAGATCGGCCTGTTCGGAGTCTCCGGCCTCGGCATGTTCACGGCGTTCGCCGGCCTGATCCTGGGCGTGTTCATGCTGATCATGGACTTCGACTTCGTCGAGTACGGCGTCGCCAACGGCCTCGAGGAGCGCGAGTCCTGGCGGGCGGCCTTCGCGATGACCGTCAGCCTGGTCTGGATCTACACCAACCTGCTGCGGATCATGGCGTTCTTCAACCAAGACTGATCGCAGCTCGATCACCGCGAGGGCCCCGGGCAACCGGGGTCCTCGTGCATTTCGGAGGAGCGGATTTCGAGCCGATAGGTTGACCGAGTGGACTACGCGAACTCCCTGCTGGACCTGATCGGCAACACCCCGCTCGTCCGACTGCATCGGGTGCTGGACGCGCCGGCCGACACCCCGGGCGACGACGGCCCGCTGGTCCTGGCGAAGGTGGAGTACCTCAACCCGGGCGGCTCGGTGAAGGACCGGATCGCCGGTCGGATGATCGACGCCGCCGAGGCATCGGGGGCGCTTCAACCCGGCGGGACCATCGTCGAACCGACGTCCGGCAACACCGGGGTCGGGCTTGCGATGGTCGCGCAGGCCAGGGGTTACCACTGCATCTTCGTGTGCCCCGACAAGGTGAGTGAGGACAAGCGCAACGTCCTCAAGGCCTACGGCGCCGACGTCGTCGTGTGCCCGACCGCCGTCGCCCCGGAGCATCCGGACTCCTACTACAACGTCTCCGATCGGCTGGCCGCGCAGCCCGGCGCCTGGAAGCCCGATCAATACTCCAACCAGCACAACCCCCGCTCGCACTACGAGACCACCGGCCCCGAGATCTGGCGGCAGACCGAGGGCCGGGTCACGCACTTCGTCTCTGGAGTGGGCACGGGCGGGACGATCACCGGCATCGGCCGGTTCCTCAAGGAGCAGAACCCGGGGGTCCAGGTGATCGGTGCCGACCCGGCTGGTTCGGTCTACTCCGGCGGCACCGGGCGGCCGTACCTCGTCGAGGGCGTCGGCGAGGACTTCTGGCCGACGACCTACGACCCGGACATCGCCGACCGGATCATCGAGGTCTCCGATGCCGACTCCTTCGCGATGACCCTGCGGTTGGCTCGCGAGGAGGCGATGCTGGTGGGCGGCTCGTCGGGGATGGCGGTGGTCGCCGCGAAGCGGTTGGCCGACGAACTGCGTGGGACACCCGCCGGCGCGAACGCAGTGATCGTGGTCGTGCTCCCCGACTCGGGCCGCGGCTACCTCACCAAGGTCTTCAACGACGACTGGCTGGCGCAGTACGGCTTCCTCACTCCCGGTGGCTCGCGGGAAGGGCAGAGTGTCGGTGAGGTGCTGCGCGGGAAGTCCGGCCAGCTGCCCACGCTTGTGCACACCCACCCGACGGAGACGATCGCCGAGGCGGTCGCGATCTTGCAGGAGTACGGCGTCTCGCAGATGCCGGTCGTCCGGGCCGAGCCGCCGGTGGCCGCGGCCGAAGTGGCCGGCTCCGTCTCCGAGCGCACGCTGCTCGATGCGCTGTTCGCCGGCACCGCTCGGCTGTCGGATCCCGTCGGCGACCACATGTCGCCGCCGCTGCCGATCATCGGCTCCCAGGAGCCGGCTCAGGCCGCGGTCCGGCTGCTCGAAGACGCCGATGCGTTGCTGGTGCAGGAGGACGGCAAGCCGGTCGGCGTCGTCACCCGCCAGGACCTGCTCACCCATCTCACCCACACCCCCATCACCCACTCCTAACCCGCCGAGGCGTCACCAACACCGCGCGAGGCGTCACCAACACGCGTCGACACGTCACAAACACCGCGCGAGGCGTCACAAACACGCGCCGACACGTCACAAACGCCTCTTCGAGGCGTCACAAGTGTCGGCATCTCGAGAGTCGCTGCGGGGCGATATGCGATCCGCGGCGTAGGCTCAAAACATGAGCAAGGTTGTCGAGCTTCCGGACCTCGAAGCAGCGCTGTCGGACTTCGGTTCGGGGTATCTCCTGACCGTCGGTGACCAGCATCGGGTCAAGCTCGTGAGCACCGCACCAACCTTCCTTGACGGCGCCTTCGTGGTGTCCGCGCCCGGCGGCGGATCGTTGGCCAACGCGGCCGTCCACCCCGCCGTGACGCTGCTGTTCCCGCCGCTCGAACAGCCTGGCCTGTCGCTGATCGTCGACGGCACCTGCTCAGTGCAAGGAGACGACATCGTGGTCCATCCCTCCAGCGCGATCCTGCACCGGCCCGCCTGAGGCGGCAGCCACGGCCATGAGCGGCCCCCAGGTCACCTGGCTCTCGGCGTTCCTCGACCTCCCGGTCGAGGAGTACGCCGCCGCAGCAACGTTCTGGTCCGGCGTGACGGGTTTCCCGCTCTCACCACCCCGCGGAGCGTACGACGAGTTCGCGTCGCTCCTTCCACCCGAGGGCG
>JAKFXV010000269.1 GCA_021731205.1 Nocardioides sp.
GTCGTACGCCACGAGGAGGACCTGTCCGTGTCGCCACGCCTGATGGGCACGCAGCCGCGTGGCGTCGTCTGCCACGGGGATGGGGTACGCCTCGTCCACGGCCAGCAAGTCACACGCCTGCTCGGGGGTGCCTCCGGTCAAGACGCCCGGCACCAGGTGACTGGCGCGGAGTCCCGCCGAGGTGACCCAGGTGACCTCGCCGTCGCCGAGCCATTCGGGCAGGTCGAACGGGTCGACGGCCGTGATAGTGGGCATCTGGCTAGATCTCGGACGCTTCGTCGTCTCCGAGTGCGCTCAGAGTGTCCGCTTTCGCCTTGCGGCGGTCCAGCAGCCGTGCGATCACCTCCGAGATCAAGAAGAGCAAGACCATCGGGATCGCCAAGAACAGCATCGAGAACGGATCGACGCTGGGCGTCGCGATCGCGGCGAAGATGAACGTCGACACGATGATCCAGGCCCGATGTGCGCCCAGCGCCTTGCCGGACACCACGCCCGCGAGGTTCAACAAGATGACGAACACCGGGATCTCGAAAGCCACCCCGAAGACCAGCAGCGTGCGGATGAAGAAGCTGACGTAGCCGCCATTGTCGACCAGGTTGGTGCTGCCCTCGGGCGTGAAGCCCACGAGGATCTCGATGCCCTTGGGCAACGTCGTGTAACCCAACACGGCGCCGGCCAAAAACAGCGGCCCGGCGACCGCGGCGAACACCCGCGACCACTTGCGCTCATTCGAGTGCAGTCCGGGCAGGATGAACGCCCAGATCTGGTAGAGCCAGACCGGGCTCGTGAGGATCACTGCGGCCATGCCGCACAACTTGAGATAGAGCAGGATGCCGCCACCGAAACCGCTGACGGTGAGCTCGCTTTGAACGTCCTCGGGCAGGTTGGCTCTTGCCTTGTTGTAGGGCTCGAGGAGGATCGCGTAGAGCTGGTCGAAGAAGAACAGGGCGAAGATCAGGGCGACCACGATCGTGGTGACGCTGATCAGTATCCGAGCGCGTAACTCCCGGAAGTGGTCAGAGAGCGCCATCCGGCCGTCGGGCCCGATGGGGTTGCGAGGCTTGCCGCGGAAGAGGCCGACGACTCCCGAGACGGTCCCGGTGAAAGACACGGTCGAGGTCGAGTGGGTCAGGCGCCGTCGCGCTGCTCGCGGGAGATCCGCTCAGCCTCGGACTCGACGATCGATGAGTCGGCGTTCTCGGGGCGCGTTTCCAGCTGGGCCGGCTCGTCATCGGTCTCGTCGATGAGGCCCTTGGTCTCAGCCTTGAAGATCCGCAGAGCACGACCGCTGCCGCGAGCCAGCTCGGGCAGCTTCTTGGCCCCGAACAGCAACACCACGACTGCCAGGATGAGCAGCATCTCGGGCACTCCGGGGGCGGCGATGAGCGGGTTCATGACATTCCTAACGACGGTGGGCCCTTGCTACTTCGATGCTACGTCGTCACCACTGTAGAGCCTGAGCGTCGCCTGTGCGGCCTCCATGAGCCGATCAGCGACACCCTCGGGGGTCACCACCACCGCATGGGGCGCCAACCTCAGCAACAACCGTGACAACCATTGTTCGTCGCCGACGAGCAGATCGATTTCCACGCCACCATCGGGCCGGGGCCGGCTCGCCTCGACGGGGTAGTACTCCGGAACCCAACTCGCGCTCGGCGACAGCCGCAGCGTGACCAGCGTTGCGGTGTCTTGTGAAAGCTGGAACAGACCGGCGTCCAGGGAGCGCGGGGTCGCTGCCGTCGAGACGGGGCTGTCCAGTGGCTCCGCCTCGTGGATCCGGTCGAGGCGGAACAAGCGCGGCGCCTCGGCGGTGTGACACCACGCGTCGAGATAGTCGAACCCATGGGCGCTGACCACAGCAACCGGATCCACGAGGCGCACCGACTCCTCATCGCGTGAGGGAACCCAGTAGGTCAACCGCACCTGGCGTTTGGCGCCCACCGCTGCGGCGAGCGTGGTCCGGAGCTCTGCTAGGGCGTCGGAGCCGATTCCCGGGTCTATCTGCGCAGCTCCCGCGCCGCCCTCGGCAGCGGCCGTCTCCAACTTGGCCAGCGCACGGTCCACGATCGGCGCCGTCGTCGAGTCCGCACCTGCCCGCAGCGCGCGCAGCGCCACGATCAGGGCTGTCGCCTCAGTCGCGTTGAGCCGCATCGGCCTGGCCAGGTAGTCCGCATTGGACACCCGGATGACGCCGGCGGGAGACTCCAGGACGTCGAGGTCGACGTCGATCAGGTCGTCCGGATAGCCGCCCGGCAGGCCGCACATGAGGAGCACTCGCAGATCGCTGACCAACTGGTCGCCCGGCACGCCGAGAGCGGCCGAGGCGTCTTCGAGGCGCACTTCGCCGCGTTGATGGAGGTACGGCACCAACGTGAGCAGCCGGGCGACCTGGTCCCGAGCGCCCCCGCCGGACGGGGTCCGAGTCACGACCTCGCCACCAGTTCGGTGAGCCGGCTGACGAGTTCCTCGGCCACCGCCGCAGGGGCCTCGACGTAGACGTCCGGCCCGTAGCTCAGCAGTTCGTCTGTGCCGGAGGAACCGCGGATCACGGTGAGCCGGTCCCACGTCGTGGTCCCCTCAGGACCGGTGACGCCCGTGTCGAGCAGGGTGCCCTCGCGGCGCAGACTGTGGCCGCTCCCCGAGCGCACCAAAAGGGTCAACTCGACGCGGGGTGCCGAAGGCGCGAGCCGCCGAGCGATCTCGCGTACGTCGGTGCCCGGCGGGACGTCGTAGGACCCTGCCGGGCCGTCCCGCCGAACGGTGCCCTCGACTCGCGAGAGTCGGAAGACGCGTTCCGCTTCGCGGTCGGTGTCCCAACCGACGGCGTACCACCGGCCGGCGTACCGCACGACCCCCCAGGGCTGCAGGTGCCGTTGACTCGCCGCCTCGGCGCCAGGCCGGCGGTAGCCGAAAACCAGCGGCACCTTGTCTTGGGTGGCCTCCCAGAACACGTCGAACGACGGCTCGTCGGCGCTCAGCCTGGGCTCGGCGATCTGTAGTGCGGAGACATCGGGGTCGAGCCCGGCCGCGCGCAACTTGCGCAGAGCGTCAGCCGTCGCGTCGGCCAACTTGGCGTGTTCCCAGACCTTGGCGGCCAGGCCCACCACCGCGGCCTCGTCGGGCGTCAGCGCCACGTCCGGGAGCGCGAACTCGTCGGGCCGGATCCGATAGCCGGGCTCGTCGAAGAACGCGTCGAGGCTGCCGACCTCGATCGGCACGCCGAGGCTGCGCAGCTCCTCCTTGTCGCGCTCGAACATCTTCTCGAACGCGTCGGTCGAGGCATCGGGGTAGAGAATCTCCCGGATCCGCTGTTTCGGGACGTGGCGGCGCTGCACCAAGAGCATGATCAGCAGGTTCATCAGCCGTTCGCTCTTGCGCGAGTTGGGTTGCTCACCCATGGCAGCCGACTCCGTCCGAGGTCACGGGCCGGGCTACGTGGTGGCCAGGATGTCGAGGACGAAGTACAGCGTGTCGGTGCCCTTGATGCCAGCACCCTCGTTGCCCTGCGCGCCGTACCCCAGGTTCGGCGGGACCACGATCACGATCCGGCTGCCGGCAGGCACTCCCGTCAGGCCCTGTTGCCAACCCTTCACGAGACCGGACACCGCGAACGTTGCGGGCTCGGGCTTCGAATACGCCTCGTCGAAGGGCTTCTTGGCACCGAAGACCTGCCCCAGGTAGCGGGTGACGATGGTGGAGTCCTTGGTGACCTTGGGTCCGTCACCGGTGATCAGCGAGACGACCTGCAGGCGTCCGGTGGGCTCGTCGGCCGAACTGAAGTCCCAACCGGTGATCACTCCGTCCTTCTGCACCAAGGTCGGGAGACCCGCGGGCATCGGAGTCTTATCGCCGCTCGGCTCCTTGCGCACCAGATCCATGGAATCCACGACGAACAGCACGGTGTCGCGGTTGCCGATGCCGAGCTGCGGGTTGCCCTGCTCGCCGAACGAGTCCTTCGCACTTGCCGCTACGAGAACCCGCGAGCCGATCCGCTGGCCCTCCAGCGCGGCCAACAGGGGCTTGGTCGTGTCGTCAGTGACGGGGATCGGCTGCGCTTGACCCGCGAAGGAGTCGTAGGCCACCTCTTGGGTGAAACCGTTGCCGATCCACAGATGCGTCAACACCTCGTCGCCGGACTCGATCTCGGGGCCATCGCCCTCGGTCAGCACCTTGGTTTCGATGGTGTTCACGTTGACCCGACCGTCCCACTCCACGGTTGGGCTCTTGCCGACATCTCCCGTGACGGTGACCTCGGACAGTCCGCGCACCGGCTCGCCGTTGGCCGTCTCGGCCTCGTCGCCGCACGCCGCCAGGGCCGTCGTACACACCAGGACAACGGCAGTCAGACGCAGCACCTTCACTACGGGGTTGAGCGGCAAGACGATTCACTCCTCGGGACTGACAGGACGAGCTGACTCTCGGGCCGGCGCGATGGACGAACGCGACGATATCGCTCCACGTGCAATCTCCGGGGCACGAAACCCGAGCCGGCGGTCCTCACATGCCGTCGATCAGGCGCTGCACCCGATCGTCGTGTGAGCGGAAGGGGTCCTTGCACAACACGGTCCGTTGGGCCTGATCGTTGAGCTTGAGGTGGACCCAGTCGACGGTGAAGTCCCGGCGCCGCTCCTGGGCTCGCTTGATGAACTCACCACGAAGGCGAGCCCGCGTCGTCTGGGGAGGACGCGACTTGGCCTCGAGGATCGACAGATCGGTGCTGACTCGGGCCACGGCTCCGCGCTTCTCGAGCAGGTAGTAGAGCCCGCGGCCGCGGTGGATGTCGTGGTACGCCAAGTCCAGCTGGGCGATCCGCGGGTCGTCGAGGGACAGGCCGTGCTGTGCGCGATAGCGCTCGATCAGGCGAAGCTTGATCACCCAGTCGATCTCTCGCTCGATCAGCCCGAGGTCGTCGCCTTCGATGGCCTTGAGGGAGCGTTCCCACAGGTCAAGGACCCGCTCGATGATCGGCGTACTGAGTTGGCGGCGGTCGACGAAGTCGCGGGCTTTCGTGAAGTACTCCTGCTGGATGTCGAGCGCGCTGGCTTCCCGGCCGTTGGCCAGGCGTACCTTGCGACGCCCGGTTGGGTCGTGGGAGATCTCGCGGATCGCGCGGATCGGGTTCTCCATCGTGAGGTCGCGCATCACCACGCCCTCCTCGATCATCCGCAGAACCAGATCGCAGCTCGCGACCTTGAGCAGGGTCGTCGTCTCGCTCATATTGGAGTCGCCGACGATGACGTGCAGCCGGCGATAGCGCTCGGCATCGGCGTGCGGCTCGTCGCGGGTGTTGATGATCGGGCGGCTGCGGGTGGTGGCGCTCGAGACGCCTTCCCAGATGTGCTCGGCGCGCTGCGAAACGCAGTAGATCGCGCCGCGTGGGGTGTGCATGACCTTGCCCGCCCCCACGATGATCTGGCGGGTCACTAGGAACGGGATCAGCGTGTCGGCCAGCTGACTGAACTCCCCCGCCCGCCCGACGAGATAGTTCTCGTGGCAGCCGTAGGAGTTGCCGGCCGAGTCGGTGTTGTTCTTGAACAGGTAGATGTCGCCGCCGATGCCTTCGGCGTGCAGTCGCTCCTGGGCGTCGACCAAGAGACCCTCAAGCACCCGCTCCCCCGCCTTGTCGTGGGTGACGAGCTCGACGACGTCGTCGCACTCCGGGGTGGCGTACTCGGGATGGCTTCCGACATCGAGGTAGAGCCGGGCGCCGTTGCGCAAGAACACGTTGCTGCTGCGGCCCCACGAGACGACCTTGCGGAAGAGGTACCGTGCCACCTCGTCCGGGCTCAGCCGACGTTGACCGCGCAGCGTGCACGTCACGCCGTACTCGTTCTCGATCCCGAAGATCCGCCGGTCCACGAGCCCACCCTAGGCGCTGGGGTGTCGTGAGTTCGTGAACTTCAGCCGGCCCGGCCAGTAAGTGGTCACTGGGGACAGTCATCGCGGCCGCGGGCATGTCCCAACCGACCACTTTCGCGCTCTGCCCAGGAAATGTCGGAGTACTTGCCTATCCTGGCCCGCGAAGCACGCAACAACTCCGCCATTGCTGATTCGCGCTCGGCTACAACAAGCC
>JAKFXV010000173.1 GCA_021731205.1 Nocardioides sp.
ATCCCCGCCGAGGTGGAGGCGGGGATCAAGGAGTGCGGGATGCCGGGGGCCACCTTGGCCACGGCGCGACCGGTGAGCAGGGCGTCGACGTACGACCAGGGCGGCGACCAGCCCTCGGCATCGAAGACCCGGCCGCGGCCACTGCGCCGGGCGGGGTCAACGAACGCAGCCCCGAAGCCGCCGACCTGCAACTGCGTCGCCTCGGCCTGTTGTACGGCGCCCGCGAGGCCGAGCGCGGCCAGGTTGGCCTCTGCGATGGCCACCCGCACCGGGTCGAGGTCGACCCCCGCCGCGGTGAGCCCGGCCCGCGAGAGCGCGATCAGGTCACCGCCGATGCCGCAGGTCAGGTCGATCACCGAACCGACGTTGGCGGCCGAGAGCCGCGCTGCGCGATGCTCCGCGACCCTGCGCGTCGTCGCCTGTTCCAGTGCATCGGGGGTGAAGTAGAGGCTCGAAGCCTCTGGGCCGAACTTGGTCCCCGCCTTGGCTCGCAGCCCGACCTGAGTCATCGCCGCGGCCGTGCGGTCCTCGCCCATCGTCGGCTGGTCGCGACGCAGCGCCGTGATCGCCCGCATCACGTCGCCGGACGCGTCGGCGTACGCCCGCGTCGCATGGCCCAACAACCGCTGCCCATCGTGGGTGAGCAGCCACTGGAACGTCTCGAGTTTCACCCGCGCATCCTCTCCTACCGTCGTGGCCGACAACATCGTCTCTCGACGACAGGAGTCCAGAGTCTCGTTCGCCCCTCAACCACCGGACCGGCGGGGCGCGAGAATGGCCGGGTGAACCACACCCTGGTGCTGATCCGGCACGCGAAGTCCGACTGGTCCGGTGACGAGTCCGACCGCGAGCGGCCCTTGGCCGAGCGCGGGCGACGCCAGGCGCCCGAGGCAGGTCGCTGGCTCGCGGAGTCGGGGCCGAGTCTGGACGCGGCCGTCGTCTCGCCCGCTCGACGCGCCGCGGATACCTGGGCGCTGGTGGCCGCCGAGCTGTCCGACCGCGTGCCCGCACGTGTCGACGAGGACGTCTACTCGTTCTCGGCACGAGACCTGCTTGGGGTCGTACGCCGACTGCCAGAGGCCGAGACCTGCGTGGCCCTGGTCGGGCACAACCCGGGCCTGGGGGACCTGATCGGCACCTTGACCGAGGAATGGCCGCCGATGCCGACCTCGGCCATCGCCGTGATCGAGTTGGACGGCCCGTGGCGTCGCGCCGGCAGCTCCCCGGCCCGACTAGCGGCGTGGGGGCGACCGCCGAGCTGACGGCGAGCGCTGGGCCGCACCCCCGTTCTGGCACTCGGCGGGAGTGAGTGCTAACGTCGTGCTTGGCACTCTCGACCCGAGTGTGCCAGCGCTTGCGACGACGTACGACCCCCGCGACGGCGTACTCCGCCAGCAAGCTCGAACGTGCCGGTCCATCCCAGATGGACTGGAAACCTCAAACAGACAAGTGCAGAAAGTGGAGGTCGACATCGTGTCGGTCAACATCAAGCCCCTCGAGGACCGCATCGTCGTTCAGCCGCTCGAGGCTGAGCAGACCACGGCTTCGGGACTGGTCATTCCGGACACCGCCAAGGAGAAGCCCCAAGAGGGCGAGGTCGTGGCGATCGGTCCCGGCCGCATCGACGACAAGGGCAACCGTGTGCCCCTCGACGTGGCGGTCGGCGACAAGGTGATCTACAGCAAGTACGGCGGCACCGAGGTCAAGTACGCCGGCGAGGAGTACCTCATCCTCTCCGCTCGCGACGTGCTCGCAGTCGTCTCCTGATTCACATCCCTGGGTCGTGTGTTGAAGCGATCGCCAAACCTCGCGCTGGCCGATCGTTTCGACACACGACTCACCTCTTTCTAAGGACACCCAATGCCCAAGATCCTGGAGTTCGACGAGCACGCTCGTCGCTCGCTCGAGCGCGGAGTCGACGCGCTCGCCAATGCCGTCAAGGTGACTCTCGGCCCCCGAGGCCGCTACGTCGTACTCGACAAGAAGTGGGGCGCCCCCACGATCACCAACGACGGTGTCACCGTCGCCCGTGAGGTCGAGCTCGACGACCCGTTCGAGAACCTCGGTGCCCAGCTCACCAAGGAGGTCGCGACCAAGACCAACGACGTGGCCGGTGACGGTACGACGACGGCCACCGTGCTCGCTCAGGCGATGGTCCACGAGGGGTTGCGTTCGGTTGCCGCCGGCGCCAACCCGATGAGCCTCAAGCGCGGCATGGACGCAGCGGCCGAGGCGGTCAGCGATGCGCTGCGCGAGGCGGCCCGCGAGGTCGAGTCTCGTGAGGACATGGCATCGGTCGCCACGGTGTCCTCCCGCGACGAGCAGATCGGGTCGCTGTTGGCCGAGGCCTTCGACAAGGTCGGCAAGGACGGCGTGATCACGGTCGAGGAGTCCAACACCATGGGCACCGAGCTCGAGTTCACCGAGGGCATGCAGTTCGACAAGGGCTACCTCTCGCCGTACTTCGTGACGGACCCCGAGAGCATGGAGGCGGTGCTCGACGATCCGCTGATCTTGTTGCACCAGGGCAAGATCAGCGCGATCGGGGAGCTGCTGCCGCTGCTGGAGAAGGTGATCGCTGCCGGCAAGCCGCTGTTCATCCTGGCCGAGGACGTGGAGGGCGAGGCGCTCTCGACGCTGGTGGTCAACAAGATCCGCGGCACGTTCAACGCCGCCGCCGTCAAGTCGCCTGCGTTCGGCGATCGCCGCAAGGCGATGATGCAGGACATCGCGACCCTCACCGGCGGCCAGGTGGTCGCGCCCGAGGTCGGGCTCAAGCTCGACCAGGTCGGCCTCGACGTGCTGGGCACGGCTCGTCGCGTGGTGATCACCAAGGACACCACCACCGTCGTCGATGGCGGCGGCGAGCATGCCGACGTCACCGCGCGGGTCAACCAGATCAAGGCCGAGATCGAGAACAGCGACTCGGACTGGGATCGGGAGAAGCTGCAGGAGCGCTTGGCCAAGCTGGCCGGCGGCGTCTGCGTGATCAAGGTCGGTGCAGCCACCGAGGTCGAGCTCAAGGAGAAGAAGCACCGCATCGAGGATGCCGTTTCTGCGACCCGAGCCGCGATCGAGGAGGGCATCGTCCCCGGCGGCGGTTCCGCGCTGATCCACGCGGCGGCTGTGCTCGAAGGCGATCTGGGGCTCAGCGGCGATGAGGCGCTCGGCGTCCGCATCGTCCACAAGTCCACGGTCGAGCCGTTGCGCTGGATCGCCGAGAACGGTGGCGAGAACGGCTACGTCATCACCACCCGAGTGCGCGAGGCCGGACCTGGCACCGGCTACAACGCCGCCACCCGGGAGTACGGCGACCTGGTCGCCCAGGGCGTGCTCGACCCGGTCAAGGTGACGCGCTCGGCACTGGTCAACGCCACGTCCATCGCGGGCATGCTGCTGACCACGGAGACGCTGATCGTCGAGAAGCCAGAAGAGGCCGATCCGGCGCCGACCGCCCACGGCCACGGCCACGGCCACTGACCCGGCGCGAAATCACGACAATTCCCGCTGACCCGGCTTGAAATCACGCCCTGGGGCGTGATTTCAAGCCGGGTCGCGTGCATTCCCGGTGATTTCGCGCCGGGTCAGCGGAGTTGTTTGCAACGGCGAAACACTCCCGTTGTGTGCCTGCAACCAAGGCCGGGAACGCTGGAGGCTCCGCGAGACGAGGAGACGCCATGTTGTGGAGAGTTCGCACCGCTCTGCCCGACCGTCCGGGTGCCCTTGCTGCGCTTGCGTCAGCGTGCGGACAAGCCGACGTGAACATCTTGGCCCTCCACGTCTTCCCCGGGGTCGAGGCGGTGACCGACGAACTCGTCGTCGAGACTCCCGACGCTTGGTCGATCGCGGACCTGACGGCGCTGATCGAGGGCTCCGGCAGCACTATGGTGGCGGCCCTGCCCTGCACCGAGGCAGCGCTGGTCGACCAGTCGACCCGGTTCGTGCAGGCGGCGCGCGCGATCTTGGCGCAGCCTGCGAGCTTCCCTGAGGTGGTTGCCGGGCTCTTCGACGCCGAGGCCGAACCGCCGCTGGGCGACGAGACCGTTCGGGACGTGCTCGAGATGACCGTGGGGGACGTCGCCGTACAAGTGCACCGGATCGTTCCCTTCACCGCCACCGAACATGCTCGGGCGACGGCCATGGCGGGGCTCGTCTCGGACGTGCTCGGCCGCAGTGCCGCCGCCCAGCCACGCACGGACGGGACGCTGCTTGACTCTGGAGTGCTGAGCCGACGCCTCGGGGTCGGGGTCGTCCCCGACTTCACCGTCGACGGCGATGCGGTGATGGCCAGCGTCGACGGCAACGTGGTCGGGTCGGCGGTGCTGCTGCTCGAGGCGGTCGAGCCGGGCGTGCGGGAAGTGCGGCTGCATGTCGATCCGGCGTGGCAGCGTCGAGGCATCGGGACCCGGTTGCTGGTGGACGTTGCCCGGCTCGCGAGCGCTCGTTCGGCTCAGGAGATCCTGTTGACCACGGGCGCCGACAACCAGGCCGTACTCCCGATGGTGCTGTCGGCCGGACTGCGTGGGCGGATCCGGATGGCCGCAGACGTGCTGACGGTCCGGGTGCCGGTGCGCGAGCTCAAGCCGCTCGATCGCTGAGTCGTCGCAGCCGGATAGAATGGCCGTCTCCGGCGCGGCGATGAAGGGTGCTCAGTGGTCTCGACAGGCTCGACCAAAGAACCCATCGGCTCGACGAGCGACGGCGTCCCCGACAAGTTCGCAGCGCTGGGGCTCACCTACGACGATGTGCTGTTGCTTCCCGGCGAGTCGGACCTGTCGCCCGGCGACATCGACACCACCACCCGACTGACCCGCGAGGTCAGCATCAAGGTGCCGCTGGTCAGCGCCGCGATGGACACCGTGACGGAGTCGCGGATGGCCATCGCCATGGCCCGTCAGGGCGGGATCGGAGTGCTCCACCGCAACCTCTCGATCCACGATCAGGCCTACCAGGTCGACCTCGTCAAGCGCACCCAGACCGGCCGCATCACCAACCCGGTCACGATCGGTCCCGACGCAACCTTGGAGGACCTCGACGAGTTGTGCGGGCAATACCGCATCTCGGGGCTTCCGGTCGTCGACACCGACGATCGACTGCTCGGCATGATCACCAACCGCGACCTGAGGTTCACCCCGGTCGCCGAATGGGCCACGACCAAGGTCGACGAGGTGATGACCCAGTTGCCGCTGGTGACGGCGCCGGTCGACATCAGTCGCGAGGACGCGACCGCGATCTTGCGTCAGCACAAGCGCGAGCGGCTGCCGCTGGTCGACGACCGGGGTCGGTTGGCCGGGTTGATCACGGTCAAGGACTTCGTCAAGTCCGAACAGTTCCCGCACGCCTCCAAGGACGCCCAGGGCCGGCTTCTGGTGGCAGCCGCCATCGGCTACTTCGGTGATGCCTGGGAGCGAGCCACCACGCTGATCGAGGCCGGGGTCGACGTGCTCGTAGCCGACACGGCCCACGGGCACGTGCGCATGCTGCTGGAGATGGTCGCCCGGCTCAAGGCCGACCCGGCTACTCGGCACGTTCAGGTGATCGGCGGCAACGTCGCCACACGTGAAGGGGCCCAGGCGTTCGTCGACGCGGGCGCCGACGCGGTCAAGGTCGGCACCGGACCGGGTTCGATCTGCACCACCCGGATCGTCACCGGCGTGGGTGTGCCACAGGTCACCGCCGTCTACGAAGCCTCGCTCGCCTGCAAACCGGCCGGGATCCCCGTGATCGCCGACGGTGGGATGCGCCACTCTGGAGAGATTGCCAAGGCGATCGTCGCCGGCGCGGACTCGGTCATGCTCGGATCACTGCTTGCCGGGTGCGAGGAGAGTCCGGGGGACCTAGTCTTCGTCAACGGCAAGCAATACAAGTCCTACCGCGGCATGGGCTCCTTGGGTGCCTTGTCCTCGCGCGGCAAGAAGTCCTACTCCAGGGACCGCTACTTCCAGGCGGAGGTCACCAACGACGACAAGCTCATCCCCGAGCCCTCGGGGATGAGCTTGTCGTCGTTGGTGACCTCCGCCTGGAAGTAGCGGTCCCTGGAGT
>JAKFXV010000172.1 GCA_021731205.1 Nocardioides sp.
AGGCCGACCTGTCCGTAGAGCTTCTGGATCGGGACGAACGCCACGTAGTTGGGCACGACCAACAGGCTGACGATCGCGAGGAACAGGACGTCGCGACCCTTGAACTCCATGAACGTGAACGCGTACGCCGCGAAGGCTGCGATCAGGATCGGGATGAAGGTCGCCGGCAGGGTGATCGCGAACGAGTTCACGAAGGCGCGGTCGAGGGAGGCCTTGTCGATGGCCTCGACGTAACTGGAGAACGTCAAGTTGGACAGGTACTCAGAACTGAAGAAGGTTGCCCACCAGCCCGAGGTCTCCGCGTCGTTGAGTGGTCGGAACGACGTGACCACCAGCCCCAGGGTGGGGATAGTCCACAGGGCCGCGATGATCGCCATGCTGATCCGGGGAAACCAGCTCTTCTTCATCTTCTCTGGAGGCTTTGCCCCCGACGCGGTGTCGGTCGTCGCGGGTGCTGTCGTCGCGCTCATGCGTTGGCCTCCTCGGCTTTGAAGTGCCGGACCTGGTAGATCATGATCGGGATCACCGCGATCATCAGCATGACCACGATCGCGGCGGCCTTTCCGGAGTGGAAGTTGGTCGTGAACTGGGAGAAGAACTCGTTGCCGATCACGTTGGTGTTGAACTGACCACCGGTGGTCGCGTAGACGATGTCGAAGATCTTCATCACGCCGATGGTGACCGTGATCAGCACCGTGATGATGGTGCCCTTGATCTGCGGGATGATGACCTTGAAGAAGATCTGGACCTCGGTCGCACCGTCGATACGTGCCGCCTCGAGGGTGTCGCCCGGCACGCCCTTGACAGCTGCGGAGAGCAGCACCATCGAGAACCCGACCTGGGCCCAAAGCATGATGACCATCAGCATGAAGCTGTTGAGGCGGAAGGACTCCTCGTTGAACCAGGCGATCGGAGAGGCGCCGAGGTTGACGAGGATGGCGTTGAACATCCCGATCTGAGCCTGGCCACTCTCCTCGGCGCGGTAGGTGTAGATGTAGCTCCACACCACCGAGGCGCCCACCATGCTGATTGCCATCGGCAAGAAGATCAGGGTCTTGGTGAACTTCTCGCCGAACGGGCCGAGGCGGTCGGCCAGGGTCGCGATCAGCAGGCCGAAGATCACACTGAAGACGGGAACGACCAGCATCCACAGGAACGTGTTGATGATGGTGCTGCCGAAGCCGGGGGCCGAGAACAACTCGGAGTAGTTCTGGAAGCCGACGTATTCGCGGCTGAAACGATCCTTGAACGAGTACACCACCGTGAGGATGGTCGGATAGATCAGGTAGACGATGATTGCCAGGTACGCCGGCAGGATGTAGAGATACGGCTTCAGGCGGTGCTCCACGTTCCCAGGCAGGAGTTCCGCGACTTTGTTGAGCACCCAGTACATCCCCACGGCGACGAAAATGCCGGCCGCCACGGTGAGCAACGCGTTCAACACGACAGCAAACATGAGTCGGACACCTCCTGTGGTTCACACGATCTCGGCTATCGGCCGAGGCCGCGAGTGTTGCGAAAGATCTTGTCGTTCTAACACAAAGGCGGGATCGGAGCGATGCCCCGACCCCGCCCTTGCGTTCGGTTGGGGACGAGTGCTAGCTGGTCGGCCAGCTCTCGTCGATGTTCTTCAAGGTGGTGTCGAGATCCTGCGAGTCCGAGACCCAAGCAGTGATCTGGCTCCAGAAGGTTCCTGCGCCGACCTCACCCGGCATGGCGTCCGAGCCGTCGAACAGGATCACGCTGGCGTTGTTAGCCACCTCGGCGAACGACCGGGCCGTCTCGCTGGCGTAGAGGCTGGCATCGAAACCACTGTGTGGAGACAGGAACGAGCTGCTGGGTGCCGCCTCGACACCCGCGTCTGCCGCCCCGATGATGTTCATGACGTCCTTCGCGGCATCCGAGTCGCTCAGCAAGACGGCGAGGTCGCCACCACCGAGGACCGGGTTCTCGCCACCGGCGGTGGCCGGCGGGAAGCCGAACACACCAACGTTGGTGTCCGCGTCGTTGGCCGCTTCACCCAAGAAGTCGGGGCTGACGATGAACGAGCCCTGCTTGAGCATCCAGCAACCGGGGCCGTCGGCGTTGAACATGGGCTTGCCGGCGTCACCGAAGGCCGTACTGGGGATCGCCTTACGACCACCCGGCACGTTGCCTGGCGTGAACATGTACTCCTCGAACTTCGCCGCGGCTTCGCGAACCACGGGGGAGTCGAAGGGAATCTCGTGGTTGACCCACTGGGTGTACTCCTCGGGGCTGCCCACGCGCATGATCAGGTCCTCGAACCAGTCGGTCGCCGGCCAGCCGGTCGCGCCGCCTGACTCGATGCCGATGCACCACGGGGTGCCGCCGTCGGCCTTGATCTGGGCGACCAGAGCGTCCAGCTCATCCAGGCTGGTCGGCGTCGGGTAGCCCGCGTCTGCCCAGGCGAGCTTGTTGTAGAACACCAGGCTCTTGACGTTCATCGAGACGACTTGGGCGTACTGCGTGCCGTCGACCTTGCCGGCATCAAGCAGGCCCGGGAGCAGGCTGTCGGTGTTGGCGGCGTCCATCACGCCATCCAGCGACCGAGCTTCGCCGGTGTCAACGATGGTCTTGACAACGCCGGGCTGCGGCACGATGGCGATCTCCGGTGCGGAACCCGACTGGATCGCCGGCAGGAGGACCTTGTTGATGTCGTCGACACGCTCCCACTTCAGCGTGATCCCTGCCTCCTCGGCCACGGCCACGGTCTTGGACTTCAATCCGTCCACCACGGCTGTGTCCATGCTGGTCCAGACGGTTACTTCCTTGCTGTCCGCGTCAGCGTCGCCTCCGCCACCGCCGCCGCACGCAGCCAAGCCGACCGACGCCAAGGCCATGGCGGCGCCGGCCATGACGGTCTTGCGACCCCTCATGTTCGCTCGCATGTGTGTCTCCTTGTGATTGCTCTTGAAAGGGATAGCCCCTGCGATTCGCGGCATAAATGTGATAGAAGTCACTGCTGAAACGAATCAGCAGGAACACTGCCGGGTGTGGGAAGCACTGTCAAGCAACGAAATGGTCTCGGCACCCCCACGCCTCGAGGCATTCGGGCGACGAACGAACCGACGAGCGGGAGAGGAATCGGCCTTGCCTCACACCAAGCGGGTCACGCTCTCCGACGTTGCTGCGATGGCAGGTGTTTCGGTCACGACGGCGTCGTACATCCTGAACGGTCGGTCGGCCGAGATGCGGATTTCCGGTGATGCCGAGCACCGGGTGCGCTCGGCGGCCGAGCGCCTCTCCTACCGTCCCAATCGCAATGCCCGCAGCCTGCGCACCGAAACGACGGCCACGATCGGGATGATCTCCGATCACGTCGCCAGCGGGCCGTATGCCAGCGCCATGGTCAGTGGCGCGAGTGCCGCCGCTCGCGCCGGTGACCACGTGCTGATCATCGGCGAGACCGAAGGCGACCCGATCATTGAGGCGGCCCTGATCGAGGAGATGCTGGATCGCCGGGTCGACGGCATCGTCTACGTCACCCTTGCTACGACACAGGTCGCTGTCCCCGCGCAGTTGCGGGAGACCCGGACCGTGCTGCTGAACTGCGTTGATGTGGAGGGCACACTCCCCGGCGTCGTACCCGACGAGTATCGCGGTGGCCGGACCGCCGCGGCCGCGCTGCTGGCCGCGGGGCGGAGCGAACGAGTCTTCTTGGTCGGCGAGGAGGCGGCGCCGGAGGTGATCGCTGAGCGTGAAAGGTTGCGTGGCATCACCGACGAACTGGCGTCGGCCGGCACCGCGTTGGCCGGCACCATCTCGTGCCGCTGGTCGGTCACGGATGCCTACGCCGCGATGATGAGCTTCCTCGACTCCGGTGGGAGCGCGTCTGCCGTGGTGTGCCTCAACGACCGGATCGCGATGGGCGCCTACGAGGCGTTCGCCGAGCACGGGCTGGTCGTTCCCGGCGACGTGTCGGCGGTGGCTTTCGACGGCTCCGAGCTGGCTACGTGGTTGCGACCTGCGCTCACGTCGGTGGCAATTCCTTACGCCGAGTTGGGCTCGGTCGCTGTGGAGATGCTGCTCGACGGCACGGGCGGCGTTCGGCGCCTGCCGATGCCGTTGCTGGCTGGGGCATCGGTGTAGGGAGCGGCGTGTTCGAACCTGACGACGACTGGGTGTGGGACAGCTGGCTCGCCGACGACGGCGAGTCGTTCCATCTGTTCTTCCTGACCGCACCCAAAGCGCTGGGGGATCCCCAGCTGCGGCACTCGCACGCTCGGGTGGGCCACGCGATCTCGACCGACCTCACCACGTGGACCCGCGCGACCGACGCGGTCGCCGGCTCGCGCCCCGGATACGACGATCGCGCGGTCTGGACCGGGTGCGTCGTACGTGACGGAACTCGGTGGTTGATGTTCCGCACCGGCATCAGCCTCGACGACCCGGGCCCGGTGCAACGCATCGGTGTCGACACCTCGGACGACCTGTTCTTCTGGCGCCCCGACTCAGGGTTCGAGCCAGGTGGGCAGTGGCCGATGACGGCTGATCCTCGCTGGTACGAGAAGTCGTCGACCGACGAACACTGGCGAGACCCGTGGGTCGTACGCGATGCGGATGGGCTCTGGCACATGTACATCACCGCGAAACTCGCCCGTCCGGTCTTGCCCGATGTGCCCGGGCGAGGGGTGATCGGCCACGCGGTCTCGACGGACCTGGCGCGCTGGGAAGTGCGACCACCGCTCTCGGAGCCCGGGGTCGTGGAGCAGCTCGAAGTGATCCAGGTGGTGGAGATCGAGGGCCGCTGGGCCCTGATCTTCTCGTGCCTGGGGCCCGAGGTAGTGGGGACCGGCGGAGCCGCCGGCACCGGCGGCGTCTGGAGCTTGGCCATCGACGGGCCGGGGCAACCGGTGGACGTGACGAGAGCCGTCCGGTTGACCGACGAGTGCGTCTACGTGGGTCGCGTGACCCAGGACCGATCCGGCGCGTGGCAGTTCTTGGCGTTCGTCAATCGCGACGCCAACGGAGACTTCATCGGGGGGATCACCGACCCGATCCCGATCCGGTGGAACGACGCAGGCTCGGCACTCGTGCTGGCCAAGCCTCCGGTCGCCTGGTGCAACTGGGTGGAACCGTGACGGCCCCTCGACACGATCGGAGGGCGTCACTAGCGTGACCTACGTCACGTTGGCAGCAATCACTTCACTACGGATCGTCCGGCACGTACCTGCCGGTGAAGGAGAAGACAATGGCAACAGTCACATTTGAGAAGGCCCAACGCTGGTACCCCGGGGCGGACAAGCCCACGGTCCCAGGCATCGACCTCGAGATCGGCGATGGCGAGTTCATGGTGCTCGTCGGGCCCTCCGGCTGCGGCAAGTCCACCACCTTGCGGATGTTGGCCGGCTTGGAGGAGGTCAACGCCGGCAAGATCTTCATCGGCGATCGCGACATCACGAACCTTCCACCGAAGGATCGCGACATCGCGATGGTGTTCCAGAACTACGCGCTCTACCCGCACATGACGGTTGCCGACAACATGGCGTTCGCGCTCAAGATGGCCAAGGTTCCCCAAGAGGAACGCGACAAGCGGGTCGCGGAGGCGGCGAAGATCCTGGGCCTCACCGAGTTCTTGGAGCGCAAGCCCAAGGCGCTGTCCGGTGGCCAGCGCCAACGGGTGGCCATGGGTCGGGCGATCGTACGCTCGCCCCAGGTCTTCTGCATGGACGAGCCGTTGTCGAACCTCGACGCGAAGATGCGGGTGCAGACCCGCACCGACATCGCGAAGCTGCAGGCCGACCTCGGTGTGACGACCGTCTACGTCACCCACGACCAGGTCGAGGCCATGACGATGGGCGATCGAGTGGCGGTGATGAAGCTCGGAATCCTGATGCAGGTCGACACGCCGCTGCGGCTCTACGACAAGCCGGCCAACCTCTTCGTGGCCGGGTTCATCGGCTCACCGCAGATGAACCTGATGGAGGCCACGGCCGAGAACGGCCAGGCTCGAGTCGGCAGCTACCTGGTGCCGGTCGATGCAGCGGCTGCGTCGAAGATGAAGGGCAACATCACCGTT
>JAKFXV010000077.1 GCA_021731205.1 Nocardioides sp.
GTCTCGGCCATCACCGTGCAAGCGCAGGCCGGCCGGGCGATGGCCGGGACGCGGCCCGACGCAGCGCTCGAGGCGCTCTCGGTCATCGAGGGGGAAGCGACGCGGACGTTGGCGGAGATGCGAGCGATGGTCCGGGTGCTGCGCGACGGAGCGCCGACGGAGTACGCCCCCCAGCCCGGCGTCGCCGACTTGGCGTCTCTGGCCCGCCGCGATCCGGTCCCTGTGGTCGCCGTGGAGTTGGCGGGTGATCTGGCCGGGCTTCCGCCCCAGGTTGACGCGGCGGCGTACCGGATCGGGCAGGAGGCGCTGACCAACGCACTGCGGCACGCCCGCAACGCCTCGCGGGTGGAGATCAGGGTCGCCGAAGACGCAGGATGGCTGCGGCTCCAAGTCACCGACGACGGCCAGGTCGACCAGATACGGCCAGCAACCCACGGCTTCGGACTGTTGGGGATGACCGAACGCGCGCAGCTCCTCGGCGGCACCTTGCGCGCCGGGCCGACCCCCGAGGGCGGGTGGGCGGTCGACGCCGAACTGCCCATGGAGCTGACCCGATGACGGTGCGGGTGCTGGTGGCCGATGATCAGGATCTGGTGCGCACGGGCCTGTCGATGATCCTTGACGCCCAGCCCGACATCGAGGTCGTCGGCCAAGCCGCCGACGGCCACGCCGCGGTCGAGCTGGCGCATCGGCTCCGCCCTGACGTGTGTCTGGTCGACATCCGGATGCCCGGGCTGGACGGGATCGAGGTGACCGAGCTCCTCGCAGGGCGAGACGTCCCGGACCCGATCGCGGTGGTGGTGATCACGACGTTCGACCTGGACGAGTACGTCCACGGCGCGCTTCGGGCCGGTGCCCGAGGATTTCTCCTCAAGGATGCCGGGCCGGAGCTGCTGGTGCAGGCCATCCATGCCGCCGCCGAGGGCGATGCCCTGATCGCGCCGAACATCACCCGACGGCTGCTGGCCACCCTCGCCGCGGGGGCCTCGCCGAAACGGCGTACCCAACCGATCGAGCCACTCACCCAACGCGAGGAAGAGGTGTTGGGGTTGGTCGCTGCCGGCCGCACGAACGCCGAGATCGCCGCCGAGCTGTTCATCAGCCTGACGACGGCCAAGACCCACGTCGCGAGCCTGCTGACCAAGATCGGCGCCCGGAACCGGGTCGAGATCGCGATGTGGGCCTACGACACCGGACGGGTGGGGCACTAGTCCGCAACACCGGCGGATCGGCCGAAAGAACGAGAGCGAAACCGTGCCATCGGCCAGGCCAAGCCCGGCCTCCCGGCCGGTGTGCCCGCCTCCGGGCTCGGCGATCGTGGATGTACCGATCCTCAACAGGACGACCCCTACGAAAGCCCTACGAAACGGAGCCAACTGATGAGCCTTCAACCCACCACCACGCTGGTAGACCAGCCGATCCCGGTCCGAGTCAAGCTCGCCGCAGCCTGGACCAGCTTCATGTTCCTGTACGCCTACGTGGACATCCTCGGCTTCTACACGCCCGGCACGGTCGAGGAGATCCTCGACGGCAAGGTCTTCGAGTTCGACCTCTCCCAGACCTTCTCGATCGCGGCCCTGACCCTCGTGTCCATCCCGATCTTCATGGTCGTGCTGTCGGTGACGCTGCCCGCCCGGGCGAACCGCATCACGAATCTCATAGTGGCCGCGGTCTATATCCCCGTCACCGTGTTCAACGTGGCGGGCGGGTTCTATCTGTACTACTACGGCCTCGGCGTCGTGCTGGAGCTGATCCTTCTCGCCCTCATCGTGCGGTACGCCTGGACCTGGCCCAGCACCACCATCGCCTCGCCGACCATGGCGACTCAAGGGGTCTTCCGATGAGTACCCCCGACCGGATTCGAACCGGCGCTACCGCCTTGAGAGGGCGGCGTGCTAGGCCACTACACAACGGGGGCGTGAGTCCCAACGAGTCTGGAAAACGGACTCATCAGATGCTCGCTGGGATACTAGGACTCGAACCTAGACTAACTGGACCAGAACCAGTCGTGCTGCCAATTACACCATATCCCAAGGGTCTGGCCCGGCCGCTCAGGAGCCGTTCTGGGGCTCGCTGTCCGGGGTCTGGGCCGAGGCGAAACGATACACGCGGCCCGAGGAGGCGGCCAAAACGTGTGGGTCCGCCCGAGTGCCCAACTTCATCGATCTGGCGACCAGCAGAGCAAGCCCCAGATAGACCAACGACTGCGCCAGCGTCGGGACCAGATCCCACCAACGGCCCTCGGGCGCGGACAGCGTCGTACCCATGTCGCCGAAGGCCAAGGTGAGCCCGAACGCGAGCCAGTTGTTGAGTACGTGCATCGCGATCGGGGCCTCCAGTCCACCGGTCCGGAGCACCAGCACCCCGGCGATCAGGCCGAAGGCGAGCCGGTCGACGAACACCGGGAGGCTCTGGCCGAGGCCGTGCGCGAACGCGAAGAGTACGGCGGGGATCACGACCGCGGCCCACCGACCGAGCAGCCCGCCGAAGGCCTGGGTGAGGTAGCCCCGGAAGAGGTACTCCTCCCCCGCCGCCTGGAGGGGGGTGAGCAGCAAGATGACCAGAAGGAAGTTGCGCGTCGTGCGGGTGAACTCGTTGAGGCCCGCCTCGGTCTCCATCGCCGCAGACGGCCCCGCGACGATCGTGACGAGGGTCGATGCGAACAGCGCCGCGATCAGCGCCACCACCGAGAGCAGCAGACAGGCACCGAGGTAGCCCCACCGCAGTCGGGGCGCGATCGACGACACCCAGCGCGGCTTGATCCCATGAAGCCAACGGCTGACCGCCCAGGTGGTCACGATGCCGGAAGCGATGACCACGTTGACGATCGCCAACCCCAGCGGGGTCGGGTTCGTCAGGTCCAGGACGCGCTCCAGCCCGTCGAGCACCGGCTGACCGGTGGAGGCGAGCCAGATCGCGACCCCGAGCTGCGCGACGAGCGGCACCAAGGCGTACGTCATCGCGCCGAGGAGGATCATGCCCACGATCGGACGCCAGATGCCGGGCTTCCCAGCCAGATGCACCCGGTCGTAGGTCAGCCACGACTCGGTGATGTCGGCATCGGCGGCGCCCGAGCCGGCCTCGGCCGTCATCGGACCGGCGCCGCCACGGCACGAAGCCGGCCCAGCGCGCGGTCGCGACCGAGCAGTTCCAACGACTCGAAGAGCGGCGGGGAGATCCGGCGCCCGGTGATCGCGACCCGAACCGGCCCGAACGCCAGCCTCGGCTTCAGTCCCAAACCTTCGATCAGCGCCGCGCGCAGTGCCTCATCGATGGCTTCGGTGGCCCAGGTGTCCACCGCCTCGAGAGCCGCGAGCGCGGCGGCGACGACGGCCCGGCCGTCCTCGTCGATCGCGTCGACCAGCGCGAACTCGTCCTCGTCCACGAGCAGGAAACCCAACAGCTCCGGCGCCTCGGTGAGCTTGTTCATCCGCTCGTGCACCAACGGGACCGCGGCGTCGAGCAGCGCAGCCTGCTCGGTGGTCGGCGGATCCGCGATCAACCCGGCGGATTGGAGGTACGGCGTGATCCGCACGGCCAGCTCACTGGTGGCGAGCAGCCGCAGCTGCGAGCCGTTGATCGCCTCGGCCTTCTTGAGGTCGAAGCGCGCCGGGTTGGGATTGACCCGGGCGATGTCGAAGACCTCCACCATCTCGGCCATCGAGAACACATCGCGGTCGTCGGCGATCGCCCAGCCCAGCAGCGCGAGGTAGTTGAGCAAGCCCTCGGGCAGGAATCCCGCGTCGCGATAGCCGAGCAGGTTGGCCTCGGGGTCGCGCTTGGACAACTTCTTGTTGCCCTGCCCCATCACATAGGGCAGGTGCCCGAACCGCGGGACAGTCCCGGTGCCGACGCCGACCTCGGCCAGGGCGTCGTACAGCGCGATCTGGCGCGGGGTGCTCGACAGCAGGTCCTCGCCGCGCAGCACGTGGGTGATCTCCATGCTGGCGTCGTCGACCGGGTTGACCAGGGTGTAGAGCGGATGGCCGTTGGCGCGCACCAGAGCGAAGTCGGGCACGTTCTCAGGCTGAAACGTGATCTCGCCGCGCACCAGGTCATCGAACGTGATCGCCACGTCGGGCATCCGGAACCGGAGCACCGGCTTCCGACCCTCGGCGGTGTAGGCAGCGACCTGGGACTCGTCGAGCTCTCGGCAGTGGCCGTCGTACCCGGGGGCGCGGCCGGCGGCCCGGGCCGCCGCGTTGCGCTCTTCGAGCTCCTCGGTCGAGCAGTAGCAGTGATAGGCGCGTCCTGCCTCGTGCAGGCGCCGGGCCACGTCGGCGTACAGCTCCATCCGCTGGCTCTGCCGGTACGGCGCGTGCGGGCCGCCGACCTCGGGACCCTCGTCCCAGGTGAAGCCGAGCCAGCGCATCACCTCGAGCAGGGTCTCGTAGGACTCCTCGCTGTCGCGGGCCGCGTCGGTGTCCTCGATCCGGAAGACGAAGGTGCCGCCAGCGCCGTACAACTGGTGGTGGCGTGCGAAGGCCCAGTTGAACAGCGCGGTGCGCGCCAGCCCGACGTGGGGTGATCCGGTCGGCGAAGGACAGAACCGGACCCGCACCGCCTGGTCCCGAAGGGCGTCAGTCACGCGCGGCCACCCGGTTGGTCAGCGCGCCGATCCCGGTGATGGCGACCTCGACCTCGTCTCCGACGAGCATCGGGCCGACCCCTTCCGGGGTGCCGGTGAGGATGACGTCGCCGGGCAACAGGGTCATGGCAGCGGAGATGTGGGCGACCAGCGTCGGGATGTCGAAGACGAGATCGCGGGTGTTTCCGTCCTGGACCAGGTCACCGTTGAGGTAGGTCTGGACGCCACGGCCGTCAGCGAAGTCCTGGGGATCCAGGTCGGTCTCGATCCACGGACCCAGGGGACAGAACGTGTCGAAGCCCTTCGCGCGCGACCACTGACCGTCGGTGGCCTGGAGGTCGCGGGCCGTGACGTCGTTGGCCACGGTGTAACCGAAGATCACGTCGGTGGCACGCTCGGGCGGAACGTCGCGACAGATCCGGCCGATCACCACCGCCAGCTCTCCTTCATAGTGAAGGTTCTGCGACTGGCGCGGATAGACGATGTCGTCGTCGGGACCGACCACCGAGGTGTTGGGCTTGAGGAACATCAGCGGCTCCTCGGGCACGATCCCGTCGAACTCGGCCGCGTGGGCCGCGTAGTTCTTGCCGATCGCGACGATCTTGCTGCGGGGGATCACCGGGGCCAGCAGTCGCACATCGCTGAGCCTGTGCTCGGTGGAGGTGGGCTGGATGCCGGCGTACAGCGGATCGCCGGAGATCTCGACGATGACCGTGTCCTCGGCCGGCTGGCCGTGTTCGTCGACGTCCCCGGTCACTACGCCGTACAAGGGGCCGTCGGATTTCCCGGCCTCGACACTGAATCTCGCGATACGCACCCGCAGAGCCTACCGACCCGGCGCTGGCTCATCCCGACGCGGGAGCTCCCCTCAGCAGCGTCGAGAGCGTCGAGGCATTGGCGTATCCGACCTGCCGGGCGATCTGCGGGGTCGTGAGGTCGGTCGTTCGCCGCAGATGCTCGGCGCGCTCCCGGCGGATGCGGCGGATCAGGGCAAGAGGGCTCAACCCGAGTGCTGCCTGCGTACGGCGTTCGAGGCTGCGGCGGCTGGTGCCGAGCTGCCGTGCGAGGTCGGCGATCGAGAGCGGCTGGTCAAGGCAGCTGCGCACCGCGCGTTCGAAGGCGACCACCACGGGATCGTGGTGCGAGAAGTGATCCACGGCGATGTAGGGGCTCTGGGCAGCGCGTTCGTCGACGACCAGCAGCCGCGCCACGCGACTCGCCAGGTCGACACTGGCGCGGCCCACGATGGCGAGGCCGAGGTCGACATGGGAGAACGCCGCTCCGGCGGTGATGATCGGCTCGTCGACCACCACCATCGCATCGAGGTCGAGCCGGACTTGTGGGTAGCGGCGCCGGAAGGTCGGACCCGCCCACCAACTGGTCGTGGCCCGACGTTGATCCAGCAACCCGGCCTCCGCCAGCGCGAA
>JAKFXV010000078.1 GCA_021731205.1 Nocardioides sp.
GGTAGCGATGCATGCCCGGGACCACGTCGAGCTCGTCACCACCACCCCAGAAGGCGGCGTGCAGCGCAGCCATGTGGTCGAGGATGCGGTCGGCCTGCTCCGAGCTGATCGGGTCGTCCGAGACGGGGAACAGCCATGGGCCCACGTCGTGCATCAGCACCGCCGTACGGCGTTCGTGGGCCACCGCGACGATCGGCTGGTTGATGCAGGCCGGGAGCCGTTGCAGCAAACCCTTGCGCCAGGCCAGCACGGTCGCCCCGCCGAAGACGCCGGCCGCACGGATGGTCCAGTCGTCGTCGGTGTCCAGATACTTGACGACGTACGGCGCCCCGTCGATGCGCACGCTCTCGAGCCTGGCGCCGGACTTCCCGGCGGTGTCCATCACCCGACGATCGGTCGCTTCGGCGAGCAGGCCGTCGATGGAGTCGCCGACGAGCCCCACCCAGGGTGCCTCGGCGGGGAGCTTCCCGAGTCCCGCCACGCGTGGCTGGTCAGCCACCGACATGCCGGGCGGGGGGCTGGTCATCGCTTGCCTCCATCTGAGCCAGGAGAGCGGCCGGCCAGCGGCCGCCGCACACGACAGTGTCCCGCACGATCCGATCGTCCTCCACCTGTAGCAGGTGCACATGGTGGGCCGCATGGGGAACGCCTTCCTGGACCCAGGTCAAGTCGTACTCCAACAACTCCCCGCCGGGGATGGGGACTCGATGCAGGTGCTCGAACTGGCCGGCGTCGGCGAACCAGCCGGAGTACTCCGCGCGGATTGCGTCGGGTCCGTAGCGGTGCATCCGCCAGTTGGGCACGGTCGCGTCGAGCACGGCGTGGTCGCTCCACGCGTCGCAGTCGGGGATGGTCGCGCCTGCGATGGCGGATAGGAAGCTGTCCACGGCCGAGTTTGCGGCGGTACGGGTGTCGCCGGTGGTGGTGAGGGTCGTCATGTCGGGCTCCAGGGTGTGGATGGTGGCTGGGCTCTTCCCATGCTCAGCCTGGGCGATTGCAGTGCGTTTGCACAGGGCCCTAGGACTTCACCGGCGGCTCAGAGCAGCGCCATGGTGCTCGCGTACGCCGCGGAGCACAGCGCCAACCCCACGAGGAGGCTGCCCACACTGTTGGCCGCCGCGGCGAGGATCGAGCCTTCCTCCACCAGCCGGAGGGTCTCGTAGCCGAACGTCGAGAACGTCGTCAGCGCGCCGCAGATCCCGGTCGAGACCAGTGGGAGCACCCAGCTCGGGACGTCGGAGGAGACGGCGGCGGCGGCGGTGACGCCCAACACCGCCGACCCAACCATGTTGACGACGAACGTCCCCCAGGGCAGCACGCTGTCATGGCGCGCTTGGATGAACAGATCGGTGAGGTAGCGCAGCGGCGCTCCGATCGCTCCGCCGAGCAGCACCATCGCGACCGTCATGGTGCGTCGTCCTCGTCGGCGACAGCCCGGCCGACGACTTCGACCGGTTCGAGCAGCACCAACCCGGCGAGCTGCAACTCCTCGAGTTCGGGCAGGAAGGCACGCACCCGCGCCTCGGTGTCGACGATGACCACGGCCATCGGCAGGTCCTCGCTGAGCGACAGCAGCCGGGTGGTGTGGATGTGGTTGGACCGGCCGTAGCCTTCGACACCCCGGAAGACGCTGGCTCCGGCCAGGCCGGCCGCGTGGGCTCGATGCACGATCTCGGTGTAGGTCGGTCGGTGATGGAACTGATCGGCCTCGCCGAGCAGGACCGTCAGCCGGATTGCTGGACCGTGCAGTGTCATGGGGTTCCCTCCTCGTTGTCGGTGCTGAAGCTTGGGCGGGGGTTTCGCTGCGACATTCGGCCCGCACGCCCGGCGAGCTGCCGGCCGGCGGCGATGCCGAGCCACACGGCCGCGAGGCCGATGACGAGCGACCCAGCGAGATACGCGAGCGCCACGGTGTCCTGACCGGTGGCGAGCAGGTCCCGAGACTCGAGCATGTACGTCGAGAAGGTCGTGTAGCCGCCGAGCACCCCGACGCCCAGGAACGGTCGGAGGTAGCGTCCCGGCCGCCAGACATCGAGCAGGAACACGATGAGGACCCCGAGCGCAAAGGCGCCTGAGACGTTCTCCACGAAGGTGGCCCACGGGAACCCGCGGCCCGACCAAGGCATCAGTGCTCCGACGCCCCAGCGGCCCAGGCTGCCAAGAGCGCCGCCCACGGCCACCACCGCGACGATGTCCCACTTGCCGGCGAGGAGACCGGACCGGTCTCGGCTCACGAGTCGGCGTACGCCGTGGCGCAGATGACGGCGTCCACCCCTGAGCCCACGGCGGCCCGGCGACGGTTCTCGGCGATCGTGATCGCCCACCGTTGCGGATCGAGCGCCGCCCGGGCGTCATCGACCGAGACCTGCACCTGTCCCGCCGCAGGCGTTGGCGCACCGGTGTCGGGATCGATGGGCTGGTGCCCGACAAGCAACAGCGTCCCCCCGGGGCCCACTCCCGACCCGAGGCGGTTGACCATCTCGCCGACGGAACCGCTGACGTGGACGTAGAGGCTGAGCACCAGATCGAAGGCGGCCTGCGGTGGCGTCCAGGCGCCGAGGTCGGCCTCGATCCAGTCGACGCGATCCGCGACGTCGGGGCCGATCAGCTCCGCGCTCGTCTGCCCAGCTCGCAGCGCCGAGGCGGAGAAGTCGACGGCAGTCACCTGCCAGCCACGCGCCGCGAGCCACAGCGTCTCGGCTCCGTGTCCGGCCCCAGCGTCGAGCGCTCGGCCCGGAGGCAGGTCGCCCACGAGTTCGATCATGGTGGGGCTAGGCGCGCGGCCCGCAACGTGGCCCGGGTGGTCCCGGAGAACGCCGGCCCACCGCCGCTCCCACCCGTCGCGGTCGAAGGAGTCACTCATGCGCTCAGTGCGCCATGTCGATCAGTGGGCCATGTCGACGAAGCGCGAGTAATGGCCCTGGAAGGCAACGGTGATGTCACGAGTAGGCCCATTGCGGTGCTTGGCGACGATCAGGTCAGCTTCGCCGGGGCGTGTCGACTCTTTCTCGTAGACATCCTCGCGGTGAAGGAGGATCACCATGTCCGCATCCTGTTCGAGGGAGTTGTGTGTGGCGATGCCGTTGGCGACGAAGTTGTGCACGCCGAGCACCGTGGCGTCGAAGACCGGCTGCTCACCGGCCGGTTCGATCGACTTGATCGTGTCCCAGTAGACGTCGTTGGTTGCAAGCACCTCAAGATCCGCGTCGTCGAGCAACTGCGCGACTCGAGCCAACCGCTGGCGACTCGGAGCGTGCTTCCACATCGTCGACCCGGAGAACTTATTGCCCATCGCACTCGCGAACTCCCGGTGAGTCATGTTCTTGTCGGCAAGGACCTCGCGAACCTTGCCCCAGACCTCCGTCGGCACGGTGTCGAGGTTCGTGTTGGGCCGGATCTCGCGCAGCATCTGACCGAGAGCCCGCGCCTTCTCGCCCCGTGCACCATGCACGCCGATGTCGTCGACGAACCGCAACTGGTTCTCGGCACCGTAGACGTGCAGATTCCATCCGTCGCGATAGCCGGCTTTGCGCGAGCGCTTGATCCGCGTGAAGACGTTGAAGCGCAACAACAGCCGAGCCACGTCGTCCACCAGTCGTCGACTGGTGGACGCGTAGTAAACATGTCCGAGTCGCCTCTTGTCGTCCCAGCGCACCGAGCCATCCGTAGCCCACAGGTGGCGCAGGAACAGCCCCACTTGGTCCTTGGGCAGGCCGAAGACCCACTCCGGCACAAACTTCTCATGACTCCGGAGGCCGAAGAGGCCATCGGTATCCAGCCAGGCCGCGATCGGGTTGCGTCGGCCATGTGTCAAATGGAAAGGGGCGGGAAGGCGCAGCGTCGTCACGCGAGCGGACGGGTACTCGTCGCGAACGGGGGCAATGCCAAAACGGCGGTTGGCGGCAAGCCCAACCGCCTCGAGATTGGCATCGTCGGTCGACGCATAGCGAATGGGCTGCCGCTTTACGAAGGATCCGTCTCCCAAGAGGTGCGCGAGGAGCACGATCTCGTCATCGTCGCGCGCACCGCTCTGCAGGGGAGGGGGCACGTGCCTGACCGATGCCATCCGGGTGCCCGGCGTCAGCTCCGACAGCGGCATCCAGCCGTCGTAGGTCAAGAACTTGTGATTCCCGGTCGCCTGGATCCGACGACCCGAGGCCAAGGTCAATTCGAAGGTCGGCTTGGTCCCGCTCGGGAAGGCGTGCGTCATCGTCCGCGGCACCAACTTGAGTCGCTCGTCCAGGGCCCACACGGGAGTATCCGTCGCGCCGCTGGCCATGAGCTCCCCGATGCTCACTTCGGAATTGGTGTCCGCCCGCAGCACCATGGTGTCCGCGGTCAGACAGCCCGATTCACGAAGGTCGCTCATCATCGGGCGCTTGTCACCGCGGGTCTCTGGGCCACGGTTGAGCTGGGAGAGCGCGACGATCGGGACCTCGAGCTCCTTGGACAACAACTTGATCTGCCGGGAGAACTCGGACACCTCGAGCTGCCGCGACTCGACCTTCTTGCCCGAGCTCATCAGCTGCATGTAGTCGATGACGACCAGCTTGAGGTCGTGGCGCTGTTTGAGCCGCCGCGCCTTGGACCTGATCTCCATCATCGTCAGGTTCGGAGAGTCGTCGATGAACATCGGCGCCGAGGAGACCTCGCCCATCTTGCGCGCCAGCCGCTGCCAGTCGTCGTCGCTCATCTGGCCGTTGCGGATGTGGTTGAGCGGCACCCGCGCCTCCGCGGAGAGCAACCGCATCGTGATCTCCGACCGGCTCATCTCCAGGGAGAAGATCGCGCTGGTGAGGTTGCTGTGGATCGACGCCGCGCGGCAGAAGTCCAGGCCCAGCGTCGACTTTCCCATGGCCGGGCGGCCGGCGACGATGATCATCTGGCCACCGTGCAAGCCGTTGGTCAGGTCGTCGAGATCGGCGAAACCGGTCGGTACGCCGTAGAGCCCCGCCTCGCGGTTGCCGATCGCCTCGATCTCGTCGAGGACGCTCTCCATGATGTCGCTCAGCGGGGCGTAGTCCTCGCTGGCCCGCTTCTCCGTGACCTGGTAGATCTCCGCCTGCGCCTGGTCCACCACGTCGTCGACCTGGCCCTCGCCGGCATAGCCGATCTGGACGATCTTGGTGCCGGCCGCGACCAGGCGCCGCAAGATGGCCTTCTCCCGGACGATCTCGGCGTAGTAGCCGGCATTGGCCGCGATCGGCACGTTCGCCGCGAGGGTGTGGAGATAGGGCCCACCACCGACCCGGGCCAACTCGCCGCGGCGTTGCAGCTCGGCGGCCACCGTGACCGGATCCGCGGGTTCGCCGCGGCCGTAGAGATCGATGATCGCGTCGTGGACGAGCTCGTGGGCAGGGCGATAGAAGTCAGTACCGCGCACCGACTCGGTGACGTCGGCGATCGCATCCTTCGACAACAGCATCGACCCGAGCACCGACTGCTCGGCCGCCATGTCCTGGGGCGGAGTGCGGTCGTTGCCGAAGGAGCCGCGCTCGCCCGGCTCGTACGGCACCGGACCGTCACCCCAGGCATCCCCGATGCGATCGCCCACCATCGGCCCGAACGTAGGGGTCCCGAAGGACGGTTCGGGAAAGCCCGATCCGTCGCTGTCGGTGACACTCATCAAAGTCCCCCTATGGCCCCTGTGTGCTGCTTCATCGGCACGCTAGGGGAAGGCGCCGACGGTGCAACCTATGCGCCCCGGGGCGCGCGCGCCAAGCGGGGTTGTCCACAGCCAGTCGTCGGGCTTGTGCATAACCACCAGTCGCTGGTGGACGACACGCGACGTTATGTGCAGGACGTTGTGGAGGCGTTTCGAATTGGATCGAGAAAATAGGCTCTGACCTGCAGACTTAACCATCCACCGGTGTGCAAATCTCGATAGTTGCGAAGATTGTGGTTCACCATCTCGCAACCTGGACGTCACCCGGGAATTGTCGATATGCCGACAATCGCGTCCGGTTACTCACAGGTCAGTCTCGGTGTGCCGGGG